>NZ_JAMYRK010000019.1:0-108591 GCF_040321335.1 Mesorhizobium sp. M0437 | reverse complement strand
CCAGAACACGATCCACCATCGCGAATCTCCCTGCTCCAACCTCACAACAGAATCACTGATCGGCTTCTGTGCAAAGATCTCACAAGGGGAGAAGGCAAGAGGGTGTCGCAAAACCGGATTCCACTTTTGCTGATCGCGCTTGAGTGCTAAACGCCCGCCTTCATGCATAGCCGAGCCGCGTTCGGCCGGAAGCTTTTCGGGAAAGAAAATGTCCGCCTTCAAATCCGATTTCCTGCGCACGATGAGCGAGCGCGGTTTCATCCACCAGACCTCGGACGATGCCGGCCTCGACCAGCTTTTCGCCACGGAAACGGTGAGCGCCTATATCGGCTTCGACGCCACCGCCAGGAGCCTGCATGCCGGGTCGCTGATCCAGATCATGATGCTTTACTGGCTGCAGCAGACCGGCCACCGGCCGATCGCGCTGATGGGCGGCGGCACCTCGATGATCGGCGATCCGTCGTTCAAGGACGAGGCGCGCAAGCTTTTGACGCCGCAGGACATCGAGGACAATCTCGCCGGCATCCGCCGCAACTTCACGCCCTACCTCAAATTTGGCGGCGGCCCCAACGACGCCGTCATGATCAACAATGCCGACTGGCTGATGGACATCAACTACGTCAATTTCCTGCGCGATGTCGGCCGGCATTTTTCGGTCAACCGCATGCTGGCCTTTGATTCGGTCAAGCTCCGGCTGGATCGCGAGCAGTCGCTGTCGTTCCTCGAATTCAACTACATGATCCTGCAGGCCTACGACTTCGTCGAGCTCTACAAGCGCCTCGGCTGCCGGCTGCAGATGGGCGGCTCCGACCAGTGGGGCAACATCGTCAACGGCATCGATCTCGGCCATCGCATGGAAGGCGCGCAGCTCTATGCGCTGACCACGCCGCTGCTCACCACCTCGTCCGGCGCCAAGATGGGCAAGTCGGCCTCGGGCGCGGTCTGGCTCGATGCGGAGATGCTGAGCCCATACGAGTTCTGGCAATACTGGCGCAACACCGAGGATGCCGATGTCGGCCGTTTCCTGAGGCTCTACACGACCCTGCCACTCGCCGAGGTCGGACGCCTCGAACGGCTCGGCGGCTCGGAGATCAACGAAGCCAAGAAGATCCTCGCCACCGAAATCACCGCCATGCTGCATGGCCGCGAGGCGGCGGAGGAGGCCAGCGAAACGGCGCGTAAGACGTTCGAAGAAGGGGCGCTCGCCGAAACACTGCCAACCGTCGAGGTGGGCAGGACCGATCTTGAAGCCGGCGTCGGCATATTGTCGCTGTTCGTCACCGCCGGGCTGGCCGGGTCCAACGGCGAGGCACGGCGGCATATCCAGGGCGGCGCCGTGCGCCTCAACGACCAGCTCGTGGCCGACGATCGCAGGATGGTGACGCTGCAGGACCTTGGCCCGGAAAACGTCGCGAAACTGTCGCTCGGCAAGAAGAAACACGTTCTGGTGCGGCCGGTCTGACCAGGGCCCGGTACTTCCTGTTAGATCTTTTCCGAAACCGGTTTCATCTTGCGGCGCTGACCTTCGGTTCGGAATCACCGCCGAGGCTAATCAGCTAGCTCCCGAGAATGGCCGAGGTGCCATTCGTCTCATCGATCGGATCGAGCAGGTAGCGCAAATAGCGGACGTTCTGCGGCGCTTCGATGAACGTCTTGTTCGGGGCACGGAAGCGGACTTGCGGCTTGGAGGCTTGGAGGCTTGGAGGCTTGGAATGTGAGAAGCGGACGTTCAGGCGCCCCCATGCATCGACGCGATCTGACCCATTCACGACAGTCGAAATCACGGTGAACGGGTCCGCTTGCGCCGGTAAAGCGAACGTACGACGTGCTACGAATCTCGCCTGGCTGGTCCTGGGCGGACCAGAGGAGCTAACGTCTATGCTATAGCCCTCCATGGCCCTCCTGAATCCCTGGGTTTGGACACCAGTTCGAGCGGAGCGCCAGAGAGATGCCCTGAGGCGCTGCTGTCACGTGGGATGGCTGCCTCGCAGGCGCCGCCCTCCGATAGCTCATGGGCGGCTTGAGGCGGCGATCGCGGGATAGTCGGTATAGCCAGCGGAGCCGCCGCCATAGAGCGTCGCCGAGTTGAACTCCGTCAGCGGCGTGCGCGTCTTCAGCCGTTCCACAAGGTCGGGATTGGCGATGAACGGGCGCCCGAAGGCGAAGAGGTCCGCCTTGCCCTCGGCGAGCCGCGACGCCGCGAGGTTGAGGTCATAGCCGTTATTGGCGATATAGGTATTGTTGAAGCGCCGGCGGAGCGATCCGAAGTCGAACGGCGCGACATCGCGCGATCCGCCCGTGGCGCCCTCGACGACATGGATATAGACGATGCCCAAAGCATCGAGTTGATCGACGATATAGTCGAACTGCGCCTGGGGGGCGCTGCTCGAGACGCCGTTGGCGGGCGAGACGGGCGAAATCCGGATGCCGGTGCGCTCTGCGCCGATCTCCTCGACCACCGCAGTCGCAACCTCCAGCATCAGCCGGGCGCGGTTCTCGACCGATCCGCCATAAGCATCCGTGCGGACATTGGCACCGTCCTTGGCGAACTGGTCCAGCAGATAGCCGTTGGCGCCATGAATCTCGACGCCATCGAAGCCGGCCTCAATGGCGTTCGCGGCTGCTTGCCGGAAATCGTTGACGATCCCCGCAAGCTCGTCGAGCGCCAGCGCGCGGGGCTCCGAAACCTCGACAAAGCCGTTGTTCACGAACGTCTTGGTCGCGGCCCGGATTGCCGAGGGCGCGACGGGCGCGGCGCCGTTCTCCTGCAGATCGACGTGCGAGACGCGGCCGACGTGCCAGAGCTGCAGGAAAATCCGCGCGTCCTTGGCGTGCACCGCGGTCGTGACCTTTCGCCAGCCGTCGATCTGAGCCTGAGAATAGATGCCGGGCGTGTCCTGGTAACCTTGTCCCTGCCGCGAGATCTGCGTGGCCTCGGAGATCAGCAGGCCGGCGGAGGCCCGCTGGCCGTAATACTCGGCGGCAAGGTCGCCCGGAACGAAGCCCGGGCCAGCGCGATTGCGCGTGAGGGGCGCCATGACGATACGATTGGAGAGCGTCAGCGAGCCGAGAGAATAAGGCTCAAAAAGTGCTTTGTTGGTCATAGGTCACCTTGTTTGTCCCCGCCGCGACGAGGTCGTTATCAAATGGTTTCGTTGGTGCTCAGGCGACCTTGCGGTACCGCTCGGCGGGATGTTCGTTCCGATAGTTCGGAAGCATGGCCTGGCGCGCGGCCTGAAGCGCATCCCACTGCCCGGCATCGGGAAGCGGCGGGATGGTCACCGGTTCGCGGCGGTCGAAGCCGACCAGCGCCGCATCAACCAGATCGTCCACCTCCATCACGTTGGAGAGCGTGTTGATGTCGGCGCCGACGTGGTCCCAGATCTCCGTACGCGTCGTGGCGGGCAGCACGGCCTGGACGTAGACACCCTTCGGCGCGAGCTCGAGGCTGAGCCCCTGCGACAGAAACAGCACGAAGGCTTTGGTTGCGCCGTAAACCGTCATCCCGAACTCCGGCGCCAGCCCGACCACGGAGCCGATGTTGACGATCGACCCTTCGCCAGCTTTCGCAAGACGCGGGGCGATGGCGCTGGCAAGTCGCAGAAGCGCGGTCGTGTTGAGCGCAACGAGCCGGGCGACGTCATTGGTACTCTGCTCGATGAAGCTTCCGCCGATGGCTGTTCCGGCATTGTTGACGAGAATCCCGATGCGGGCGTCATCGCGCAGCCTCGTCTCTACCGTTGCAAGCTCGGCAGGCTGCGTAAGATCAGCCTGGATGATATCGATCGCAACGCCAGTTTCCTGACGGAGCCGGGCTCCCAGTGCCTCCATTCGTGCCACGTCACGGGCAACCAGCACGAGGTCGTGTCCGCGGCGGGCGAACCGTTCGGCATAGGAAGCTCCGATGCCCGTGGAGGCGCCGGTGATGAGGACTGATGGAATGGTGGTCATGGCATTGCTCTTTTCTCTGATGGAACCTATATTCATGACGATCATCATGATTGCGGCTAAATATGATGGGCATCATGTAAATGTCAACGGGGCCGACGGAGAATTTTGAAATGAAGGTCAGTCGAGAGCAGATGACGGAGAACCGTCACCGGATATTGGATGCGGCCAGCCGGCTGTTTCGCGAGAAGGGGTTCGACGCGGTCAGCGTGGCGGAAGTGATGAAGGCCGCCGGGCTCACCCATGGCGGCTTCTATGGCCATTTCAGTTCGAAGGACGACCTGATCGCGCAGACCCTTGCCCACGTCCTCGCCGCGGACTCAGGCGGAGGGGGCGATCTTCGCGCTTATGTAGGTTCCTATCTTTCGCCCCGGCATCGCGACAACTGCGCCGGCGGTTGCCCGACGGCGGGCCTTGCCGCAGCCATCCGCCATCAGACCCCGGCTGCACGCTCGGCCATGACGGAAGGCCTACGATCGCAGATCGACCGTATCGGCAAGGCGCTCCCGGAGTTGGATCCGGCAGACAGACGCCGCGCGGCGATCGGAAGCTGGGCAGCGATGGTGGGGGCAGTAATCCTCGCCCGGGCGATCGACGATCCCGCGCTCTCGGATGAAGTGCTTGAGCAGACGCGTGCCTGGGTCGATGCCGGGATCAGCCAAGTGTCTGCCAGCTAGGTGGTCTGCGGCAGGAGTGCTCTTGTCGAGAGCAATGCGGCTATCGGCGTTGGTTGGGTGGCTATCTTGCAGAATATCGCACGGCAGCGTGCAATCAGCGGGATCCGCGGACCAAGAGGGTTTCGAACTTCCCTGTTGAGGGAACCATGCTGTCGCCCAATTTCCGCTAAACTGGCGAATGAAGCCGTTCAACGGCAGAACATCGAATGACCGCTCCTGGCGCAACTACGCCCTCAAGCGCGATCGCCGGTGATGTCCGCTGTAAGGCGGTGGCACAACTAACTTTAACGGCCGACATTAGGCGCAAAGCGGCCATTTAGGCCCGGGCGGACGTCAGTCGCCTTTGGATCATGGGCGTGAATTCGCGGGGCGGACGAGCGGCCGCTTAAGATCAAAACTCGGTCGCTCGAGGTAATTGGGTTTTGACCTCAGCGATACTCGAAGATCGACCTGAAAATCCCGGGCGCTATCACCGATAGCGGATTGACCTCCAGGTTCGGCTTGTTGGCGTTGCCCTTGAGCCTGTAGGTGACGCCGATCAGGCCGCGGTCGCGGCCGTTGCCGAGCAGTGCGCCGATCAGCGGCAGTTCGCCGAAGATGCGGTTTACGCCGTAGGCCGGCATGAACGTGCCGGTCATGTCCATATTGTTGTTCTGGTCGTAGAGCGTGCCCTGGAAGGTGGTGCCGATGCGCGAGCCGCGCAGTACGCCGTTGCGCAGCTTGAGATAGCCGCTGCCCTTATCGATCTCGCTGAAACCGCGCTCGAACTTCACCCTCGACGTGTCGAGATTGCCTTTGACCGCCTCGTTGAGGCTGCGGTTGTCGCCGGCCGGCGTCGTCGACACGATCGAGGCGAGCTTCGGCTCGTTGACGACAAAGAAGTTCTTGGCGTCGACCTGGCCTTTCATCGGACCGTCGCCGGCCCCGGTGAGCGCCAGCGTGATCGAGCCGCCTTCCATATGCTCGTAGATGTTGAGGAAGCGCAGTATGGCGCCGGCGTCGGCCGACTTCATGTTGAGCGTGCGCAGGCCGCCGCCGGTCGTGTTGCTGATGGTGATGGCGGCTCCCGAACTTGCCGTGGCGCTCACCTTGAGCCCGTTCACCCGGGACCCTGCGGCGCTGTAGTCGAGTTTCAGATTCGACAGCACCTCGTCGTGGAAGCCGGTCAGGGAGCTGACGTCGGCGCTGACCGAGATCGCATCGACGCCGGTGGTCTTGGTGGCGGTATCGACATCGGACGTGAATTGCTTGATCAGCGAGCGTGCGTCCAGCGCGCTGCCGCTGACCTCGACCGCATAGGCTTTGCCCGACCGCTTCACCGAGACGGCGACGTCGTCGCCCCTGTTCAACGTGACCTTGCTGAACCGGGCCGAGGACAAGGCGCCGTTGACCAGCACGGCGCTGCCGTCGATGGAGAAGGTCTTGCCGTCGAGTTCGAAATTGGACAGCGTCGTGGTGTCGCCGGTCTTCGCCATGGCGAAGACCACCTTGGCGGGAATGCCGGGGCCCTTGCTCCAGCCGGCCCAGGGAATGTCCAGCCTGGCATTGGTCAGGTCGGCCGACACGTTCTGGTTGCCGGTGCCACTCTTGTCGATCGCCACCTTGATGGTTCCGGAAAGCAGCGTCGACAGGCCAGGCATGGCGGTGGCGCGCGTCTTGTCGTCGAGCACCAGCTCCACTTTACGACTGCGCGGCGGGCCGCCATCCCTGAGTGGCTCGATCAGGTCGAGCTCGGCCGGAATGCCGTTGAGCAGCGCCTTGGCCGAGATCACCGCCCGGTCGGGCGCGACCGTGATCGAGCCGTCGGCATGGCTGACCGTCTGGCCCTCGAACGGCTTGCCCAGCGACAGGTCCTTGTAGTCGAGCGCCACCAGCCAATCGAGTTTGGAAGAGTCGACACCGGACTGCAGCGGAATATCGGCCTTGACGTGGCCGGTCACCGTGCCGGACAGGTCGTCCGGCAGCAGGCCGACATGGCGCATGGCGTTGATCGGGTCAAAGGATGCCAGCTCGGCGATTGCCGGCGCCTCGCCGGCGACATCGATGTCGAGCGCGCCGATCACCGGCGGATGGTTCGCCGCCTTGACGGTGAGCGTGCCGTTGCTCGCCGCCACCGTGCGGCCGCTCGGCATATAGACGCTGCCCGACGACAGCGCGACGTCGACGTCATTGCCGTGGAAGCCGACGACGCCGACGGCATCGCGGATCGGCGGAATGCGGCCGGCCGTGTCGAAGCGCGATCCTTCGACCTGGAATCGGCCGAACACTTCATCGGCCGAAAGTGGCACGCCGTTGCCGAGCCGTCCGGGCACGACCTGGAACTGCAGGCTGCCATCGACGACGCGGCCGCCGAACAGGTTCTTGAGCACCCACAGCCTGGCATTGCGCGCCGAAAACCAGGGCCATAATTGCTTGACGTGCGAGACCGGCATGTCGTGGACATTGAGCGCCACCGATATGCCCGGCGCCTGGTTGGCGACGAATGAAACCGAAGCCGTGCCCAGCACTTCGCTGCCCGGTCCGGACCGGACGCCGATCTGCTCGGCGACCAGCTTTTGGCTCGTCGGCTGGTAGACGCCGGCAATACGGGCAATGAAGCTGAGCGCCGGCTCCGGCGAATCCGAAGGCGCCAGGGTCGAACCGTCGCTGGTCAGGTCGTAACGATAGGATGGCTCCTCGCCCGCTGCGCCGGTAGCGGGCTTCGGGCCGATCGAACCGGCGAAATCGAAGGTCGAGCGGCCGGTTTTCACCAGCAAGCTTTCGACCTGGATCTTGTTCGACCCGGCGACGAGCGTCGCATCGAGATCGATGTCGGCCGGAAGCAGGCCGCGCGAACCGAGATTGAGCACCGACCCGGTCAGTGACAGGGCAGCGGTCAGCCGCGAACTGTTGTCGCCGGTCCCTTCCGACCCCGCCAGCTTCAAGGCGATCGCGCCCAATTTGCCGCCTGCTGCCGCAGCTTCGGCATCCGCCGCCTGGATGCTGGCATCCAGCGTGGTGATGCGTCGCGTCGCCGGATCGCGGGTGGCGGAAGCGGCGATGGTAAGTCCCCTGCCGTCGACATCCGCATCGGATGAAAACTCCATGCTTCCCGGTCCCGTCTGCGACACGGAGGCGTCGGCGATGGTGACCGACTTGACCGATCCGGTCTCGGGCAGTGCCAGCTCGACGTTGCGCAGATCGATCTGGCGCATCGAATCCACGCGCACCGCATCGAGCGCGCGGTTGACGTTGGCGAAGACGGCGGCGGAAAGTTTTTCCGGATCGATGAGGCCATCCTGGTTGCGCAGCCCGGCCGTCCAGTCGCCGCCGGACGGCATCGCGGCCATGACGATGTGCGCGTCGGAAATCCGGGCGCTGGTCAGCCGTACCTCGCCCGAAAGCAGCGGGATCAGCCGGATGCCGAAGCGGACCCGGCCGGCATCGGCCATCGGTTTGCCGTCGGCGGTCTTGAGGCTGACGTCGCTGACCTGCAGCGCAATGAAGCTCGACCCGTCAAGCGTCAGCCGGGCCGGCCCGACGGCAACGTCGACATCGAAGCCGGCCAATCTCTCGATTGCCGTTTCGGCTTCCGCGCGAAGCCGCTCCGAGCCGAAGCCGGACACGCCGATCGCGTAGACGCCGGCGCTAGCCAGCAGCACAAGGGCGACAAGGCCGGCAAACAGCCGCGCCATCAAACGGACGCCGCGACCGATCGACGCCTGGCCGAGCGGCGGGACGCGGCACGCGGACGGAAAGGTTCCCAGGTCGGTGATCTCGTCACGCCTGAACCTGATCTTCTCGTGCTGCGGTAGCTCCTGATCCACGCAATCTTCCGTTGAAACGAATTCGATCGTGGACGAATCCCCGCTCGACATTATATCGATGCAGCCTGGCGCGTAACCTCAAACAAGGGCATCGGTATGGCTGGCCTCGACGTGGGCGATGTTGCGCCGCAGTTCGATCTTCCGCGCGACGGCGGCGGTTCACTCAGCCTCGCCGCATTGCTGGGAAAACCCATCGTACTCTATTTCTACCCACAGGACGACACCACAAGCTGCACCAACGAGGCGATCGGCTTTTCGCAGTTGAAGCCGGAGTTCGAAAAGGCCGGCGCTGTCGTCATCGGGCTCTCGCCGGACAGCGTCAAGAAACATGACAAATTCAAGGCGAAATACGATCTGAGCGTCAACCTTGTCGCCGACGAAGAGCGCAAAGTGATCGAGGCTTACCATTTGTGGGTGGAAAAGAAGCTCTACGGCCGCACCTATATGGGCGTCGAGCGGGCGACGTTCCTGATCGGCCGGGACGGACGCATCGCCAGGATCTGGCGCAACGTCCGCGTCAAGGGGCACGCCGAAGAGGTGCTGGAGGCGGTTCACGCCCTTTGAGAGCTGCGCCAGGCCGCTGTAATTCGATACCCGTTTTGCGCGAAGACCTTTGCCTGTCGTTCGATCGGCAAAACTTTGTTAACCCTAATAATGTGTAATCAGGCTTGTCGTTGGTGTCGTAACGAAAGCTTGGTCCCGTGAACGTAGCCAGTCAGTCAGCGGTCTTCGGCAGACGCAGAGAGCCCCACACGGTCATCATCGCCCGGGGCGACCAGATAAGGCATTTCACCATACGCCCGTGGCTGGCTGCATTTTGCGGCTCGGCGCTGGCGGCGGTCGTCATCGGCTACCTGCTGGCGACCTCCTATCTGGTGCTGCGCGACGATCTAATCGGCGCCACGACGGCGCGGCAGGCGCGCATGCAGCAGACCTACGAAGACCGCATCTCGGCACTGCGCAGCCAGGTCGACCGCATCACCAGCCGCCAGCTACTCGATCAGCAACTGATGGAAACCAAGGTCAGCGAGCTGCTGGAACGGCAGAGCCAGCTCAGCCTGCGTCACGGCCGTCTCGGCCCGATCCTCGAACGAGCCGAAAACGAGGTCGCAACGCCGCCCATGCCGACGGCAAAGCCGGACGAACATGCCGACGCGACCGGCAGCATCCAGCCGATGGCCTATTCCGTCGCCAGCCTTGCTGCCCCCCTTCCCAGCAACGACACCAGGCCGTTCTCGCTGTGGTCGACCCGCGCCGATCCGCTGCCGAGCGAAAGCGCGGCCGACCGGGCAGACAAGCTCTTCGTTTCGATCAACAACTCGCTGAAGGCCATCGAGAGCCAGCAGCTCACCCGCATCGCCACACTTGCCGACAATGCCTACAAAAGCGCCGACGCGATTTCGCAGGCGCTCGAGGCCGCCGGCCTGCCCGTCGACAGCGAATTCGAAAAGAGCGACGTCGGCGGCCCGCTGATACCACTCGACAGCTCGTTGGTCTTCGACAGCAAGGTCAAGGAGTTGGACGAGGCTCTTGACGCGCTGGATCATCTTAAAAAGGAAGCGCGCCGGCTGCCGCTCGCCAACCCCGCCCCCGGCCGCAGCGTCACCAGCCCGTTCGGCGTGCGCACCGACCCCATCCTCGGCACGGCCGCCTTGCATTCCGGCATGGATTTCAGGGCGCCGGTCGGTGTGCCGGCCAAGGTCACGGCAGGCGGCGTCGTCGTCAAGGCCGGCTGGAACGGCGGCTACGGCCGCATGATCGAGGTCGACCACGGCAACGGTTTTGTAACGCGTTACGGGCATCTCAGCGAAATCGACGTCGCCGTCGGCCAGAAGCTCGATGCCGGAGACGTCATCGGCAAGACCGGCAACAGCGGCCGCTCGACCGGCCCGCACCTGCACTACGAGGTCCGCCACAATGGCGAGGCGATCGATCCGCTGCGCTTCCTGACCGTCGGCAAGAAGGTCGAGCGGTATCTGTAGAGCCGGCGATTCATTCGGCGTGAAGCCTGTCGCGCGCCAACCGCCCGCCAGGCAATATCAGAGATAGATCGCTTTCAGCCCTCAGCAGCAGCCATGAACGCGCCGAGCCGCCGGTTGAACGGCTCACCGGTCTGCTGAACGCTGTGCCCCGCGCCGGCGATCACGGCACGATCGGCACCAAGCACGTTTTCGAGCACGTCGCAGACGGCGTCGAATGCTGCGCTGTGCCCGCCGGATACCACCAGTTTCGGGAACGGCGCATCGGCAAGTTGCCGAAGCGGAATTTCGGCCTCCCATGGCCCGCGTTCGACGACGAGCATGGCCGCGCCTTGCGCGAGCGGGGGCGGCAGCGGGTCTGGCAATTGTATCGCCGAGCCGACCAGATGGAGAAACTGGCGCAAGAAAAGCGCGGGATCGTCGCGCGGTCCGCTTTGCCAGTGGGTCTTCAGGCGCGTCACGAGTTCATTGACGGCAACATCCTCGCGCGCAAGGTCAAAGGCCGGCGGCTCGATCACCGTGAGCGAACGGATTGCTCGCGGGCGCATCGCTGCTGCAAGAAGAGAGATGACGCCGCCATAGGAATGCCCGACCAGATGGACGCGGCTTTCGCCCCAGAGGTCATGCGTCCGATCGAGGAATCCGGCGACCAGTCTGGCGTCGACGACGAAATCCTCGCGTTCGGCAGGGGAACTTGATCCGTATCCCGGCCGGTCGACCACAACCAGCTTCCAGCGCTCCGCAAGCGGTTGCTGCGCGGACCACGTCATCATGCCGTTCGTGACGCTGCCGTGGACGAACAGAACCGGCGGCCCGTCGCCCCGCACCTCATAGCCGAGATCAATCCCGTCGAGGGTCAGCTTCGGCATCGCATCTCCTCCCGCAGACCGGCGAGAGGAAGTATGCTCCCCGCAACGGAAAGGCGCAACGAACTCCGATCCCTGGCCGGCTCACAGCCGGTTCCGAAATGGGCTTCAGGGCGCTGATCGGAATGCCGGCCAAGGTCATGCCCGGCGTCCCGTCCAGCCGGTGGCGCTTCATGCTGGAAAATTGCCAGAGTTGGCCCATCCGCCGGCGGGCGCGAATCCGCCGGCGTTAAAAGGACCTTGGCCACAGGCGAATTATTTTTGAATTCCATTTGACTGAATAAATCTTCAGTGCCAGTCTGGCCTCTCTCGAGGGCACAAGGCATGGCACTGCGGGGAACCAATCAGGAGTTCGGGCGGCCGTATAACCGGCGCATCGTGCTCGAATCCATCCGCCTTCACGGACCGATCGCCCGCGGCGATATCGCCAGGCGGGTCGGACTCACCGTGCAGACGGTGTCAACCATCGTTCGCGAGCTGGAAGAGCACGGTTACGTGCTGTCGCTGCGCGAAGAGCCCAAGGGGCGCGGCCTGCCACCGGCAACGCTGCGCATCAATCCGGAAGGCGGCTATGCCGTCGGCATCCACGTCACCCCGCTGGGCATCAATGCCGCCCTGATCAACCTAAGCGGCGATGTTATCGAGAGCACCTACCGCGAAGCCCCAAATGCAACGCCCGACCACGCTTTCGAGCTGATCGGCGCCATGGTGCTCGAATTGACGGCATTGCGGCCCGGTGGCCGCGTTCTCGGCATTGGCATGGCGCTGCCCGGACCGTTCGGCGTGGAGTCCATGAGCTTTGTCGGGCCGACCACCATGACCGGCTGGAAGGATGTGGCGCTGCGCGAGCGGCTGGCCGCCTCGACCGGACTGCCGGCCTTTTTCGAAACCGATATGGCGGCGGCTGCTATCGGCGAGCGCCTCTACGGCCTCGGAACGGCATATTCCGAGTATTACTATCTTTATTTCGGCGTCGGTCTCGGCGGCGTCATGGTGCATGACGGGGCGGCATTGCGCGGCGCCTGGGGAAACGCCGGTGAAATCGGCCACATTCCCGCAGTGCCAGGCGGGGAGCCCTGCCCGTGCGGCAATCGCGGCTGCCTCGAACGGTATCTCTCGCTCGAGGCGCTGCGGCGCCGCAACATCGCCGACGCCGAGTGGGTGAGCGAGATTGCGCCGATCTTCCGCAACGCCGTCACCATCATCGAAAACCTGTTCGATCCCGAAACCATCATCCTCGGCGGGCTGGCGTCCACCGAGCTGCTCGAAAGGCTTGCCGGCGCGGCCGTGCACCTGCCCAATTCGGTGTCGGCGCGAAGCGATCGCACGACGCCCCGCGTCAGCGTCGCGCGCGGCGGCCAGCATGCGGTGTTGCGCGGCGCCGCCGCGCTTGCCGTCTCAGGAGTGCTTTCGCCACGCTTCGGCCAGATCTTCACCGCCGAGCGCGAACGCGGACGAGATCTCTTGCATAACAAGGGGATCGCAGCATGAGCGAACCGCTGCTGGTGCTCGACAACGTAGCCAAGAATTACGGCGCCATCGAAGCGCTGAAAGGCATCAGCTTTTCGATCGACAAGGGCGAAGTGGTGGCGCTTCTGGGCGACAACGGCGCCGGCAAATCGACGCTGGTCAAGATCATTGCCGGCGGCCTCGAGCCGACCTCCGGCCGCATGCTGTTCGAAGGCAAGGAATTCCTGGCCAAATCTCCCGCCGAGGCCAAGGCCGCGGGGATCGAGACGGTCTACCAGGACCTGTCGCTTTGCACCAATGTCGACGTGGTCGCCAATTTCTTCATGGGCCGCGAGATCACCAGGAAGGTTCTCGGCATTCCGGTGCTCGACGAGCGCGCCATGGAGCAGGTGGTGCAAAAGGCGCTGGCCAGCGCCGGCACCCGCATTCCCTCGCTTCGCACCAATGTCGAGCATCTTTCCGGCGGCCAACGGCAGGCCATCGAGCTCAACCGGTTCGTGCATTTTGGCGGCAAGCTGGTGCTTCTCGACGAGCCGTTCGCGGCGCTCGGTGTCGAGCAGACGCGGCGCGGCCTCGACATGATCCGCCAGGTGGCGAGCCAGGGCATCGGCGTCGTCATCATCACCCATATCATGCAACAGGCCTTCCAGGTCGCCGACCGGATCGTGGTGATCCGGCAAGGCGTCGTGGCGGGCGATGTCGCACGCAACAAAACAAGTCCCGACGCGGTGATCAACATGATCACCGGAGAGACGCTCGCCGGTGCCGGACCGGCGAGCTGAGGGACAAATGAGGGGTCCGGCGCAAGAGGAGCGAACGACATGAAGAAAATACTTCTTTCCGTCTTCGGTATCCTGGCACTGGCCTTTGCCACGCTCACGCCGGCATTCGCCCAGTCCAAGGGCACCGTCTACTACATGGTGCCGACATTGCTCGATGAGTTCCAGACCGGCTCGGTGAGCGCGCTGGAACTGTTCCTGAAGCAGGTCGGCTACGAGATGAAGACGTTGAACGCCGACAACAAGACCGACGCTCAGCAATCGCAGATGAACGACGTCATCGCGCTGAAGCCGGCGGCGATCATCCTTGCCGCCGTCGATTTCAATGCGCTGAAACCGTCGATCGAGGCGGCCCGTGCCGCCGGCATCCCGGTCGTCGAGTTCGACCGCCAGATCACCTCGACCCCGTCCGACTTCACCTCGGTGGCCGGAACCGTCGAGATCGGCTACGTCGCCGCCGACCAGGCGCAAAAGCTCCTGACCGCGAAGAACGGCTCGGTGAAGGGCAAGATCCTGCAGGTGCTCGGCGATCCGGGCGATCCCTACACGCTCGACATCCAGAAGGGTTTCGAGGAGAAAATGAAGGCGTTCCCGGACGTCAAGATCATCTCGCTGCCGGCCATGCAATGGGCGGCGGATGCAGCCGGGACCATCGTGAACGACCAGTTGCTCGCCAACCCCGACATCGACCTGATCTTCAGCCATGCCGCGCATCTTTCGGTCGCTGCCGTCGCCTCGCTCGAGGCCGCCGGCAAGAAGCCGGGCGACGTCATGCTGATGAGCTCGAACGGCGCTCCGGTCGGCCTCGACTTGATCCGCAAGGGCTGGCTCAACGTCGAAGTCGAGCAGCCGCTCTACGCCCAGGCCGCGGCGGTCGCGATGTTCATGGACAAGGTGGTCAACAAGCAGGAGATCAAGCCCGGCGAATATGATGTGCTTGGCCTGAAATCAACCCTGACCAAGGAAGCGTGGGGACCGAACATCAAGATCCCCGGCGCTGCGATCACCAAGGAAAATGTCGATAACCCGGCCTTCTGGGGCAACATGAAGCCGCCGACCGAAACCATAAAGCCGGTCGAATAGCGAACTCGCCAGAAGCTCCGGGCCATGCCGGCCCGGAGCCCAGCCCTGCAGCCCGGGTGCGTTCAAACGGACGCGCGCGGGAATGCTGCAGCAATTTTCAACCACGCCTGATAGTCCGAAAACCGAGTGGTTTTTCGGGGTCGGCGCCAACCGGATCCTGAGATGAACCCCCGCACGCGCCAAACCCTCGAGTTCATCCTCGACAATCTTGTCTGGTTCATGCTGGTCTTCGTGCTGGTGGTCTTTTCCATCCTTATCCCGAACTACTTCCAACTCGGTATCTTCGCCAACATCATCGAGGCGTCGAGCGTGCTCGGCGTAATGTCGATCGGCCTGGCGCTGGTCATCATCGCCGGCCATATGGACCTGTCGGTCGAATCGGTCGCGGCGCTCAGCGCCATGGCGGTCGGCATCCTGTTCTGCTCGTCGGGCATCGGCCTTGGCATCCAGTTGCAGCCGCAATGGCTGATGGTTCCGGTTTCGCTGCTCATCGCGCTTGCCGTCGGCGGCCTCATCGGCGCCTTCAACGGCGTCCTCGTGGTCAAGGTGAAGATGAGCGCCTTCATCATCACGCTGGCGTCCTACATCTGGGTGCGCGGCCTGGTGCTGGTTATTTCCGGTGGCCGCTCGGCACAGGACCTGGCGCCGGCAATCCGCTGGTTCGCCATCCAGCGCCTGGGTGGTCTGCCGCTGACTGCCTGGATCGCCATTGCGTGCTTCGTGGTGTTCTCGCTGATCATGGCCAAGACGCCCTTCGGCCGGCACCTGGTCATGATCGGCGGCAACGAGACGGCGACCTTTCGCGCCGGCATCCGCGTCAACCGCAACCTGGTCATAGCCTTCGTTCTCGCCGGCGCCATCGCCGGCCTTGCCGGTTGGCTGCTGGCGATCCGTACCTCCGGCGCGACAGCTAATCTCGGGGTCGGCCTGTTGTTCAATGCCTTCGCCGCGGTCGTCATCGGCGGCGTCAGTCTGAAGGGCGGCGTCGGCACCTTGCCCGGCGTCTATGCCGGCGTGCTGCTGCTCTCGGCCATCAACACGGCGATCAATTTGATGGGCCTGCCGGCCAACTTCACCCAGGTGATCCATGGCGTGCTGGTGCTTGCCGCCGTGCTGCTCGATGCGTTCAAGCAGACGATACGCCAGAGGCTGGCATGACCGGCCGTCTGGAAGACAAAGTCGCGCTGATCGTTGGAAGTGCGCGCGGGATCGGCAAGGGCATCGCACGACGCTTTGCCGAAGAGGGCGCGACGCTTGTCCTGGCCGATACCGAGGCTGAGGTCGGGCAAGCGACTGCGGACGAGCTCGGTGCCGCCTTCATACGCACCGACATCTCGCAGATGGCCGATGCCGAGGCCGCTGTTGCACTGGCGCTCGACCGTCACGGCCGGCTCGACATCATGGTCCAGAACGCCGGCATCTATCCCTGGCAATTGCTGGAAAACACCAGTCCCGACGATTGGGACCGGGTCATGGCGGTAAACTTGCGCGGCAGCTTCATCGCTGCTCGCGCCGCACTGGTGCCGATGAAGGCACAGCATTTTGGCCGCATGCTGTTCACCTCCTCGATCACCGGCCCGCATGTCACCAGCCCCGGCCACGGCCATTATTCAGCGACCAAGGCCGGCATCAATGGGCTGATCCGTTCGGCTGCGCTCGAATTCTCGGGCTACGGCATTACAGTCAACGGCGTCGAGCCCGGCAACATCCTGACCGAAGGCATAGAGCAGCATCGCGGTGCGGCCTTCATCAAGAACATGGAAGACGCCATCCCGCTCGGCCGTCTCGGCAGCCCGCGCGATGTGGCCAATGCCTTCCTGTTCCTAGCCTCTGACGATGCCAGCTACATCACGGGCACGACCATCATCGTCGACGGCGGGCAGCTTTTGCCCGAGGGCAAGGATTTCCGGCTGCTGCCGCCATGATCCTCGATTTCGGCGGCGGTTTCTTCCTGCGCCGGGCGACCACCGCCGATCGTGCAGCGCTTGCGATGATCTGTCTCAAGACCGGCGATGCCGGCAAGGACGCCAGCGGCCGCGAGGACGACCCGGAACTGCTCGGCCTCCTCTACACCATTCCCTACCAGGTGCTCGAACCCGAGCTGGCCTTCATTATCGATAGTCCCGCAGGTGCGGCCGGCTACCTGCTTGGCGCGGCCGATACGGGCGCTTTCAATGCCAGCCTGGCATCAGACTGGTATCCCGACCTTCAGCGGCGCGTGGCAGACCCCGGACCCGACAGCTCGCGCTGGCGCGGCAGCGACTGGGCGCGGCATCGGGTCCATCGTCCCGATTTCGCTGTTCCGCCTGCGCTGACCGCCTATCCGTCGCATGGCCATATCGACCTGTTGCCGCAAGCGCGCGGGAAAGGCATCGGCCGGCGCGCGATGGCCTTCCTCGAGCAGGGGCTTGCCGCGAGCGGCTCGACCGGCATCCACCTCGAAGTCATGCCGGAGAACGATGGTGCGCTAAGGTTCTACAAGGCGATTGGATTTGAGGTGGTGCAGGACGCTGATTCATCGAAGCGTTGTGTTTATGTGGCGAAACGGATTGCTCACGCTCCGGCGATTGCAGGCTGATCTGCGACAGGCCAATCGCCCAAGTTGCAAAGAACCGGGAGGCCTATGGACGTACAATGCTGCCGTTCTGCAGCAGCCAGTTGCCCCGCGTGAACACCTTTGCCGCGGGAACGAAACCTTCGTCGCGTGCTCCACCGCAGACACGAAAGTCACCAGCATCAACACGGTGCGGGGCTAATCCGAGTGTTGGCGGAGCGTCTACTAGTGCAGTATGGGCGGCAGGGGAACATCCGCGACCGTTCCCCCGGCCACAATCGAGAGCACATAAAGCAGATAAATGGCTAATACCAACAGGGCGAGGAATGAACCGCTGGCAAAGACTCCTGCAACCGCGGCGTCGGGATAAGCTTCGACTTGTTCTTTCTTGAAGGTGTCTTCTTCGTTACGGGTTGTCTTCACAATCCGTTCGCCTGGAAGCCGGTTTTTTTCAGCTTCCTTCGATATCTTATCCGCGAGATCTCCTGCGATCACGGGATCGTCCGGAAGATGACTCGCAAGCCATCCAGGAATATTTTCGCTCCCGCCCATGCCCATACGCAATTGAGATACTGCAAGTTGTAGCTTTCGGCAATCGTTTCCCTCATGAGAGGCAAGCAGATCAGACTTAAGTCCCTGCGGAAAGACAGTTTGAATCAGACCAAAGTCCGAGTAGCACAGTGGTCGGATGCGTCTCACCTGGCGATCAGCTTGAGCGGTGTAGCCCAAACTGAACACATCGAGGAAAATGGTGGGCGATGACGGGCTCGAACCGCCGACATCTTCGGTGTAAACGAAGCGCTCTACCAACTGAGCTAATCGCCCGCTCCGGGCCGGACCTTTAAGCAGTTAGGACCGGCTTCGCAAGGCCAAATGAGCGGCCAGTGGCTTGGCCGGGAGCCGGTTTCGGCAACAAAGTTCGGCTTGTCAAAAAACCTTCTGCTGTTTGCTGTTATGCTGTCCGGGTCCGCTTGACACCCGGTGGCTTACCCCTTATCCACCGCCCCAACGACGAACACGGCTGACACGTGTTCGTCCATGCGCGGGTGTAGCTCAGTTGGTTAGAGTGCCGGCCTGTCACGCCGGAGGTCGCGGGTTCGAGCCCCGTCACTCGCGCCATTTCTCCTTTGGGGTCACGTCCCCTGGTGTCGGAGAAATGTCGACGTTGATTTGTCAAAAACCGTCGTCGTTCATGATGTAATCCATACGGTCTCACCCCTCGGCGAGCAGCGCCTCGACCTCCTGCAGCGTCGGCATGGACGGGGCGGTGCCTGGGCGCGTCACCGAGATGCCGGCGACGGCGCAGGCGAAGCGCACCGCTTCCAGAGGTTCGATCCCCCTCGACAGCGCGGCAGCCAGGCCGCCGTTGAAGGCGTCGCCCGCGCCTGTGGTCTCGACCACCGGGCCGGCGGCGACCGCTGCGACATGCTCGGAACGATCGGCCGTGTGCAGCAGCGCACCGTTTTCGCCAAGCGTCACGATGACTGCCCCAACGCCCTTCTCAAGCAGGCTGTCGGCGGCACGGCGGGCGTCGTCGATCGAGGACACCTTGATGCCGGTCAGTTCCTCGGCCTCGGTTTCGTTCGGCGTGACATAGTCGCAAAGCGTGTAGATGCGGTCCGGAAGCCTGGCCGCGGGCGCCGGGTTGAGGATGGTGGTCACCCCTGCCCCGCGCGCGATCTCCAGCGCCCGCAGCGCCGCCTCGATCGGCTGTTCGAGCTGGGTGACGAAAACGCCGGCCGCGCGGATCAGGCCGGCATTTGCCTCGATATCGGCGGGCGAGATCAGCATCGCCGCACCCGGACTGACGATGATCGCGTTGTTGCCGCTCGTCTCCTCGACGAAGATATAGGCGGCACCGGTGTAGCTTTCCGGTGTGTCGATGACGGCGCTCTTCACGCCGGCGTGCGACCAGGTCTGTCTCGCCATATCGGCAAAGGGGTCGACGCCGAGGCGGGTAAGAAAGGTGACGTCGGCGCCGAGCCGGCCGGCCGCCACCGCCTGGTTCGAGCCCTTGCCGCCGGGGCCGAGCGTGAAGGACGTGCCCAGGATCGTCTCGCCCATGCGCGGCTGGCGGGCGGCGCGGTAGGCCGTATCGGCGACGAAGACGCCCAATATGACAACCGGCTTCATGACGATCGGATTCGCCGGCATCCCGCTACTCCGCATCCGGTGGCACGACGCCCTTGCGGAACGCAAAACAGCCATAGAAGCGGCGCTCGCCGGTCTGGATGACGCAATAGGCCTTCTTGGCGCGTTCGTAGAAGGCGTAGCGCTCGACCGAGATCATCGGCCAGGCCTTGCCCTCGGCGGCATCGATCTCTTTTTGCACTTCCTTCTGCACGGCGGGAATGTCGTCCGGCTTGCCGACGATCTCCATGCGCGCGGCGGCATCGTCGACGAAGGTGTCCAGCGGATAGAGCGACAGTACCGCCTTGACCACGTCGGCCGCCGACGCATCGATGCGCAGTAGCCGGCCAAGCACGGTCTGGCGCGCCACCGAATCGGACGGGAAATTGGTGTCGGCGATAATCAGATCGTCACCGTGGCCCATCGCCCGCAGCGCCTGCAGCACATCGGCATTGAGCAGCGGATTGATTCCTTTGAGCATGGTATTCCTCGCGAAGTTTGCTGGGGCGAAATCAGAGACGCTTGCCGGTCTCTGCGTCGAAGAGATGCACCTGGTCGAGCCGCGGTTTCAGGTGCAGTGTGTCGCCCGGCTTGAAGTCGTGGCGCTCACGGAACAGCGCCACCATCTCGCCCTCGCCGAAGCGCAGGAACACCAAAGTCTCGGAACCGGTCGGCTCGACCACCGAAATCTTCGCCGGAACACCATCGGGATGGATTTCGAGGTGCTCGGGCCGCACGCCGTAGACGACATTACGGCCATCCTCGACGGCACTGGTCGCCGCAATCGGGAACGGCGTCCCGGCGATCTCGACGACGGGCTTGTCGCCCTTGCGCACGACGCCCTTGAGCAGGTTCATCGAGGGCGAGCCGATGAAGCCGGCGACAAACAGGTTGGCTGGCCGGTCGAATAATTCCAGCGGCGCGCCGACCTGTTCGATGCGACCGTCGCGCATCACCACGATCTTGTCGGCCATGGTCATGGCCTCGATCTGGTCGTGGGTGACGTAGATGGTGGTGGTCTTCAGCCGCTGGTGCAGTTCCTTGATCTCGGTGCGCATCTGGACACGCAGCTTGGCGTCGAGATTGGAGAGCGGCTCGTCGAAGAGGAACACCTGCGGGTTGCGCACGATGGCGCGGCCCATGGCGACGCGCTGGCGCTGGCCGCCAGAGAGCTGGCGCGGATAGCGCTTGAGGTAGGGATTGAGGTCGAGGATGTCGGCGGCGCGCTTGACCCGCTCAGTGACCACCGCCGGGTCGGTTTTGCGCAGCTTGAGAGCAAAGGCCATGTTCTGCTCGACCGTCTTGTGCGGATAGAGCGCGTAGTTCTGGAACACCATGGCGATGTCGCGCTTGGCCGGCGGCAAATGGTTGACGATGCGCTCGCCGATGGCGATGGTGCCGCCGGAGACCGTTTCCAGCCCGGCCACCATCCTCAGCAGCGTGGACTTGCCGCAACCGGAAGGCCCGACCAGCACCACGAACTGTCCGTCGGCGATGTCGACGCTGACATCGTGCAGAACCTTGACGGTTCCGAACGCCTTGGCCACATTGCGGATCGCGACTTGAGCCATCATTCCCCCTTCAGTTGCCGTGAAGCTAAACAACGCAAACGGCTAGGGCAAGTCAGTCTCTTATAGATAAAAAACCCATTCACGTTGACACCGCACTTCGTTGTGCGAATAGTGACAGTGCCCGGCTTATGACCCTGTTCCGGGCGCACCGGTACGCTTGTCCGGCACTGAATGCCAAGCGTCGCGGGAGGGAGAATTCGGGCCGCTATTTACCGGAGTCGCTGTCGTTGGGGAACATAATCGGCGCTCCACCATCTGAACCAATTCACAATTGACCTTCTGGGAGGAACGAAATGAAAGTCAGCCTTTATAACCAACTTGTCCGCGCCGGGGCCACCCGCCGCGACGTGCTGAAGGGAGCGGCCAGCATGGCCGCCCTCGCGGCGGCCTCAAGCGCCGGACTTGGTGCGCTGACGCGCACGGCTGCGGCCGCCGACGACCTGCGCGCGCAGATCCTGCAGATTCCGGGTGTCGGCAAGGGTCAGCCGACCGATGCCGATTTCCAGCAGGTCGGCGAGCTTTGCCTGGGAGCCACCAAGGCCAATGTCAAGGAAGGCGAATTCGCCGGCGTCGAACTCACCTTCATGGGCCTCAACAACCAGAACCTGCACAATGTGCTGTTTCGCGGCTTCCTGAAGCCGTGGGAGACCTATACCGGCGCCAAGATCAACTGGATCGACCTGGCGCAGGCTGACTACAACGCCCGCCTGCAGCAGTCGATCGCGACCGGCACCGTCGATTTCGACATCATCGAAATGGGGGCACCGTTCGAAGGCGACGTCTGCGGCAAGGGTCTCACCTCCGAGATGCCGGACTGGGTCAAGGACCAGATCGACATGAAGGATGTCGTGGCCTATCTGCAGCCGCCGGTGGGCACATGGGACGGCAAGCAATATCGCGTGACCGTTGACGGCGACGCACATAATTTCAACTACCGCACCGACGTGTTTGCCGATGCCGACCTCGCCAAGGCCTGGAAGGACGGCGGCGGAGAAGGCGAATGGGGCGTGCCGAAGACCTGGCAGCAGGTGCAGGCGGTGACGAAATTCCTCAAGGGCAAGCAGGTGAAGGGCCAGGATGTCTTTGGCTACCTCGATGCGCCCAAGCCCTGGGGCGGTTTCGGCTTCTATTTCCTCGGCAGCCGCGCCAGCGCCTACGCCAAGCATCCCGATGACAAGGCCTGGCTGTTCGATGCCGACACGATGAAGCCGCGCGTCAACAATCCGGCATGGGTGCGGGCGATCCAGGACGTCATCGATGCCCTGCCCTCCGAACCTGCCGACCAGATCAACGCCGACCCGAACACCACCGCCTTCCAGCAATTCTTGGCAGGCACCGGTTCGATGGTTACCTGGTGGGGCGACGTCGGTTCGAACGTCAAGACCAACGATTCCTCGGTCGTCGGCGACATCACCGGCTTCTCGATCCTGCCGGGCTCGGACGATGTCTACAACTCCAAGACCGGCCAGTGGGACAAGCTCGCCAGCGGCCCGAACCATGCGCCGAACTGCGCCTATCTCGGCTGGGGCGTTTACGTCATGGCCCGCGTCGACAGCGACGAAAAGAAGAAGAAGGCGGCATGGTCTGCCGCTGCCCATCTCGGCGGCAAGGACCTGTCGCTCTGGTGCGCGGCCTATCCGTCGGGTTTCCAGCCCTATCGCAACTCGCATTTCAACATTCCGGAATGGGTGGCGGCGGGCTACGACGAGGCGTTCATCACCTCGTATCTGAAGTCGGAAGCCGACAGCTACAACCATCCCAACGCGGCGATCGAGCCGCGCATCCCCGGCATATTCCAGTACTACAGCGCCGCCGAGGACATTTTGGCCAACACCTTTGCCGGCAAGATGAAGGCGCAGGAAGGCGCCGACGCCATCGCAGCCGCCTGGGAGAAGCTGACCGACCAGATCGGCCGCGACAAACAGGTCAAGCTCTACAAGGCCTCGCTCGGCATGTAGGCTGAGATCGTGAAACCTGGTCCGGCGGCGCACAGCCGCCGGACATCCGCTTGACCGGCCCGGCCTCGATCGGCTCGGCCGGTCATCGAGCCTCCTGTGAACAGGCAAGACGCGTGGCTGACCGGACCCTGGCTGACCAGACTTTGTCGACAAGTGAATGGCCGGCAGGCGCCGTGCCATCCGACCTGATTCCGCGGAGCCGCAAACGGCTTGGCTGGGCGCTGATGGCTGCTGCGACGCTCGGCCTTCTGGCGGTGATCGCGCTGCAAATCCTCTACAAGAGCGAGGTCGACACTATCGGCTTCGACACCTGGCGGCCGGTGGTCTATGCCTACGTGCTGTGGGGTGTCGCGCTCGGCATCGGCCAGGTGCTGACGCGCGGCGAGGACGGCCAGCGCGCGCTGTTCCTGCTGCCGGCGCTGCTGTTTACCATTGCCATGGTGATCTTCCCGACGCTATTCGGCTTCTACATCGCGCTGACCGACTGGAACCTCAGTTCCTTCAGCGGACGGCAGTTCAACGGGCTCGACAATTTCTGGCAGATGCTGAACGACGCCTATTATCGCAACGCGCTGTTCAACATGGTGCTCTACGTGCTGGCGGTGTTCGTCGAATATGTCATCGCCTTCGGCCTGGCGCTGCTGCTCAACGCGCAGATTAGGGCACGAAAATTCTTCCGCGTCGTGTTTCTCATGCCGCTGATGCTGTCGCCGGTGGCGGTGTCGTGGATGATCGGCAAGTCGCTGATGGAATACCGCTTCGGGCCCGCCGCGACGCTGGCGCGCCACCTCGGCTGGGAAAACCCGGCCTTCTTCTCCAACCCGATCACCGCCCGCATCTCGATCATGGTGCTCGACGCGTGGACGTTCATCCCGTTCATGATGATCATGCTGCTCGCCGGCCTGCAGGCGATGTCGCGCGAGGTGCTCGAGGCAGCGCGTGTCGATGGCGCCACTGCCTGGCAGACTTTCTGGCAGGTCACCTTCCCGCTGATGCTGCCGGTGTCGGTGACAGCGGTCATCCTGCGCATCATCTTCAAGCTGAAGCTCGCCGATATCATCATCACCGTCACCTCCGGCGGGCCGGGCGGCGCGACCGATTCGGTGTCCAGTTTCATCTACCGCGAATATCGCGACCGTTCGAACGTCGGCTACGGCACGATGCTGGCGATGGCCTATTTGATCATCATCATCGTGTTCGTGACCTGGCTGCTGAAGTTCGCCAGCCGCTTCGTGCGCAACGTCAACTGATCGGGCCGGCAAGATGAGCGTTCAGACCACCGACTATGCCGCTTCCGAAATCCGCTCGCCGGCGAGCTTCCTCGCTAACCGCGTCTTCATCTATGGCGCGCTCATCTTCTGGGCTTTCATCTGCCTGTTCCCGATCTATTGGACGATAACCACTTCGTTCAAGACCGCGGTCGACGTCACCCAGGGCCATCTGATCCCGTTCGTCGACTTCCGGCCCGACTGGAAAGGCTGGCGTTCGCTCGGCCTGTCGCCGGACTCGATCTTTCGGACGTCGACGGTCCGCGACGAATTCATCAAGCGTTTCATGAATTCGGTCATCACTTCGGTCGGTGCGTCGACCCTCGCCATCGTCATCGGCAGCCTCGCCGCCTACGGGCTGACCCGCTATCGTTACAAGTTTGCCTGGTTCAGGAACGAGGATATTTCCTTCTTCTTCCTGTCTCAGCTGATCCTGCCGCCGGTGGTTTTGGCCTTGCCCTTCCTCGTGCTTTACCGGGAGGTCGGCCTGCTCGACACACGCGTCGGGCTGATCCTGCTCTATACGCTGATGGTGCTGCCGATCGTCATCTGGATCATGCGAGACCAGTTCAACTCCATCCCGGTGGAGCTGGAGGAGGCAGCACTCGTCGACGGCCTGTCGATCTGGGGCGCCTTCTTGCGCATCGTCATGCCGATCGCGCTGCCGGGCATGGTCGCCGCCTTCATCCTGGCGATGGTGCTGTGCTGGAACGAGTATTTCTTCGCAGCGCTTTTGACCTCGACCGACGCAAAGACCATTCCTGTCATGGTGGCCAGCCAGACCGGCTCACAAGGCATCAACTGGTGGTCGATGGCAGCGCTTGCCACCGCCGCCATCACGCCGCTCGCCGTCATCGGCATCGCGCTCGAGCGTTACCTGATCATGGGCATGACAGCGGGCGCGGTGAAATAACTGCGCCGGCTCTCCCTTCTCCCCTTGTTGCGGGAGAAGGGAAAAGCGCGCTAACCCGAAAGTGTTGCTCGCAAATGCTCGAGGATCATGGCAACCCCTTTTTGCCCCAATTCCGCCGAAGCTTCGGGCGCACTTGCCGTGTACCAGCCGGTGTTGTCGGCGAAGCGGCCGGCATCCACCGCCTCCGGGCACAGCGCCAGCATCAGCGACGTCTCGCCGATGCCGGCATGGTCGAACGGGTACTGGCTGTGCAGTGAGGCCGGCATCAGCGGATGCACCTGCACCCAGTTGAAGAAATTGCTGCCCTCGGCGTGTTCGGCATAATAGTCAGCCATCGCCGCAGAGCCCCACCAGCCTTCGCCACGTTCTTTCTCCAGGAAGCGGAAGATCGCCTGCCGGCCGGCGGCCTTGAAGGCGAGATCGGTTGGCATGCCGGCGGCAAAATTTTCGGTCTGGTGGTGAATGATGGCGTGGATGTTGCGGAAGCCGATGCGCAGCAGGCTATAGAACAGTTCTTCCGCGAATGGCGCCAGCACATTGCCGCCGACCTGCAGCGAACCACTGCCCTCCGGTGCTGCAACGGCATAGCTCGCCGCGCCGTAATAGAAGGGCGGCAGAATGACGATTTCGGCTTCTTTTTCGAACAGTTCCAGGCTCTTGACCACCGCCAGCGTGTCCATGCCGACGGCCATGTGCTCGCCGTGATATTCAAGCACACCCAGCGGCAACACGACCGGCCGGTTTTCGGCGATCACCTTGCGTATCTGATGCGGCAGCATCAATTCGTAGCGCATGACACCTACTCCATATTGGTGTGGCGGGCGCGCATCGCTTCCGCCGAGACGCCGGTCAGGTCCCTGAGCTTCAGCACCATCACTTCGAAGAGGACGAACAGCACGCCTTCGAAAACCGAGCCCATCGGCAGGACGGATGTCTTTTCGGGACCCTGGTCGTCGGCCATGGTCTGAGCCGGGATAAGCAATGTGAAGTCGGCCAGCTTTGCGGCAGTGCTGTCGGCTTGCGCGGTGAGCAGCAGGACTGTGGCACCGGCCTCGCGCGCGACCTGCATCAAGGTCAGCACCGTCGACGTCTCACCGGGGCCGGAACTGGCGAGGAAGACATCGCCCTCGCCCAGCGGCGGCGTGGTCATGTCGCCGACGACCGACACCGGCAGACCGAGATGATAGAGCCGCATGGCAAAACCCTTGACCTGCAGCGCCTCGCGGCCGCAGCCATAGGTGACGATCTTTTTCGCACCGGCCAAGATGGCGCAAGCGGCGTCGATGCGGCTTGCGTCGATACGCTCCAGCACGGTGCCAAGCTCGTTCAGCGCAATCCCAAACAGGTTTTCGCCGGCGTCTGTCATGACATTTGCACCAGCCTGCCGGTGCCGGAGAACCATTTGAATATCTTAGTCACCTTTGCCCCGAACAGCTTGTTTTCATTCATGCTATCACCGCGAAAATCGGTGTCCAACGACACGCAGTGCTTTTGATGCGCTACAGCCGTGATAGTGTCACGGCAAATCGTGAATGAGGAAACGACGACATATGAAGACACGGCATTTCGACCGCATCGGCAATGGCGGCATCACCTTCACCGAGCTCGGCTTCGGCACCGCACCGCTCGGCAATCTTTACCGCGCCGTCCCCGACGAGGATGCCAATGCTACGCTGGAGGCGGCATGGCGGGTCGGCTGCCGCTACTTCGACACCGCGCCGCTTTATGGGCTAGGCCTAGCCGAAACGCGGCTCAATCCGTTCCTGCGTTCGAAGAAGCGCGACGACTACGTGCTGTCCAGCAAAGTCGGGCGCATAATGCGCGCCTGCCCGCCGGAACAGCGCACCGGCATCGGCAAATTCTTCGACACCCCATCGCGCCGAGAGGTCTACGATTACAGCTATGACGGCGTCATGCGCTCCTTCGAGGCCTCGCTGGAACGGCTCGGCGTCGACCGCATCAACATCCTCTTCGTGCACGATGTCGACATCTTCACCCATGGCAGCAAGGAAGCCTCGGACCAGCGCATCCAGGAATTCATGAGCTCCGGCTACTACGGATTGCTGGCATTGCGCGACCAGGGCGTGATCAAGGCATTCGGCGGCGGCATCAACGAGTGGCAGGTTGCCCAGACGCTGGCCGAGCGCGGCGATTTCGATCTGTTCCTGCTTGCCGGGCGTTACACGCTGCTGGAGCAGGAAGCGCTGCAGTCTTTCCTGCCGCTATGCCAGCAACGCGGCATCGGCATCGTTCTCGGCGGGCCTTACAATTCCGGCATCCTGGCAACCGGGCCGAAGCCCGGCGCCTACTACAATTATTCGGAGGCGCCGCAGGACATCATCGACCGCGTCACCCGCATCGAGGCCGTCTGCAGACGCCACGGCGTGCGCCTGATCGAGGCGGCGCTGCAGTTCCCGCTGCTGCATCCTTCCGTCGTCTCGGTAATCCCCGGCGGCCAGCGGCCGGGCGAAGTCGAAAGCAATCGCTCCCTGCTCGACGCAAAGCTGCCATCGGCGCTGTGGACCGATCTCAAGAAAGAAGGCTTGATGCGCACGGACGCGCCGACGGCATAGCGCCGCCTTTTCCAACAGAAAAGAAAAACCGGATATGCCGGCTTTTCTTTTCTCTGAAAGACTTAAGGAGGCGCCTAGTTGACCGCGTCCTTGAGGCCCTTGCCGGCCGAGAACTTCGGCACGGTGCGCGCCGGGATCTTCACTTCCGCACCGGTCTGCGGATTGCGGCCGGTCGACGCGGCGCGTTTTGACACGGTGAAATTTCCGAAGCCGACAAGCCGGACATCGCCGCCCTTTTTCAGTTCGCCGGTGATGACGGAAAACACCGCATCAACCGCCGACTGCGCGTCACCCTTCGAAATACTCGCGGCATCGGCGACAGCGGACACCAGTTCGTTCTTGTTCATAAAAATTCCCTTCCATGAGAAAACCGGAACACTCGACTCATCCGGCAGGAAACGGACTTTAGAAAGAAGCGCTCCGGCAACCAAGTCGAAAAGCGCCGGGAAAGTCGAAAAAAGCCCGGAAATCCGCGGTTCTTCACATGAAAAAGCCGGGCTCAAGGCCCGGCTCTCTCTTTGTGCATTGCAACTTTAGCAAGCACTAATGCGCCAGCGATTTACCAGCCTCGTCTCCGACATCGACCACGGCCGGCGCATTGACGGGTTCGACCCACTGGATCGGTTCCGGCATGCGCACCAGCGCATGGCGCAACACTTCGCCAACCCGTGAGACCGGAATGATCTCCATGCCGCTCTTCACGTTCTCCGGAATCTCCGCCAGATCCTTGGCGTTCTCTTCCGGAATCAGCACCTTCTTGATGCCGCCGCGGAGTGCGGCAAGCAGCTTTTCCTTAAGGCCGCCGATCGGCAGCACCCTGCCGCGCAGCGTGATCTCGCCAGTCATCGCCACATCGGCCCTGACCGGGATACCGGTCAGCACCGAGACGATCGCCGTCGCCATCGCCACGCCAGCCGACGGTCCGTCCTTCGGGGTTGCACCCTCCGGCACGTGGACGTGGATATCGCGCTTGTCGAACAGTGGCGGCTCGACGCCGAAATCGATGGCCCGCGAGCGGACATAGGACGCCGCCGCCGAAATCGATTCCTTCATCACGTCGCGCAGATTGCCGGTCACGGTCATGCGGCCCTTGCCGGGCATCATGACACCTTCCACCGTCAACAGCTCGCCGCCGACTTCCGTCCAGGCGAGCCCGGTGACCACGCCGACCTGATCGTCGCTCTCGACCTGGCCGAAGCGGAAGCGCGGAACACCAAGGTAATCGGCAAGATTGTCCGCCGTGATGTTGATCGTCTTCTTCTTCGTCTTCAGGATCTCGGTCACCGCCTTGCGCCCGAGCTTCATCAGCTCGCGCTCCAGGCTTCTGACGCCCGCTTCACGGGTGTAGGTCTGGATGATGCCGCGGATCGCGTCCTCGCCGACGGAGAACTCCTTCGGTTGCAACGCGTGGTCGCGGATCACCTTGGGCATCAGGTGACGCTTGGCGATCTCGATCTTCTCGTCCTCGGTGTAGCCGGCGATGCGGATGATCTCCATGCGGTCCATCAAGGGCGCAGGGATGTTCAGCGTGTTCGCCGTCGTCACGAACATCACGCTCGACAGGTCGTATTCGACCTCGAGGTAATGGTCCATGAACGTCGAGTTCTGCTCGGGATCGAGCACCTCGAGCAAAGCCGATGACGGATCGCCGCGGAAATCCTGGCCCATCTTGTCGATCTCGTCGAGCAGGAAGAGCGGGTTGGATTTCTTCGCCTTCTTCATCGACTGGATGACCTTGCCGGGCATCGAGCCGATGTAGGTGCGGCGGTGACCACGGATCTCGGCCTCGTCGCGCACGCCGCCCAGCGCCATGCGGATGAACTCACGGCCGGTCGCCTTGGCGATCGACTTGCCGAGCGAGGTCTTGCCCACGCCGGGAGGTCCGACGAGGCACAGGATCGGCCCCTTCAGCTTCTTCTGGCGGCTCTGCACAGCGAGATATTCGACGATGCGGTCCTTGACCTTGTCGAGGCCGAAATGATCGGTATCGAGCACATTCTGGGCAAAGGCCAGGTCCTGCTTGACCTTGGAGTTCCTGCCCCACGGGATCGACAGCAGCCAGTCGAGATAGTTGCGCACGACGGTCGATTCAGCCGACATCGGCGACATCGTCCGCAGCTTCTTCAGCTCGGCTTCCGCCTTTTCGCGGGCCTCCTTGGAGAGCTTGGTCTTCTTGATCCGCGCCTCGATCTCGGCGGCCTCGTCGCGGCCGTCCTCGCCCTCGCCGAGCTCCTTCTGGATCGCCTTCATCTGCTCGTTGAGGTAGTATTCGCGCTGCGTCTTCTCCATCTGGCGCTTGACGCGCGAGCGGATGCGCTTCTCCACCTGGAGCACCGAGATTTCGGCTTCCATGAAGCCCATCGCCTTTTCCAGCCGTTCCTTCACGGACAGCGTGGCGAGCATCTCCTGCTTCTCGGGGATCTTGATGGCAAGGTGCGAAGCGACCGTGTCGGCGAGCTTGGAATAGTCGTCGATCTGGCTGGCAGCACCCACCACTTCGGGCGAGATCTTCTTGTTCAGCTTGACGTAGTTCTCGAAGTCGGTGACCACGGAACGCGCCAGCGCCTCGACCTCGACCTCTTCCTCATCCGGTTCGACCAGCGCCGCAGCACGGGCTTCATGGAAATCGGGACGGTCGGTGAACGCGACGATTTTCGCGCGCGAGGCACCTTCGACCAGCACCTTCACGGTGCCGTCCGGCAGTTTCAGCAATTGCAGCACATTGGCGAGCGTGCCGATGTCAAAGATGGCATCGGGCTCCGGATCGTCGTCGGCGGCATTCATCTGGGTCGCGAGCAGGATCTGCTTTTCCTGACCCATCACTTCTTCCAGCGCCTTGATCGACTTTTCACGCCCGACGAAGAGCGGAACGATCATGTGCGGGAACACCACGATGTCGCGCAGTGGGAGGACTGCGAAGACGCCGTCGCTGGGAGCCTTGGATAATTTGGCCATTGTCCAACCTTTCATGTCGCGGCCGCCAATCGGCCAACCGCGAATCTCATATTAACGACCGGGGATCGTTCCGCCTACCACCGTTTGTGACGGGAGTTTTACAGCACAGAATTCGGCACCACGGCCTTCCGCCTTTAGTTGGAGGCACAGGGGGTAAAGATCAAGGGTCAACACGGTCCGTCCCTCCAATCCGCAGCCACTACGCGGCGCCGTACGCGGTGTGCGACAGCAAAACGGCGCCCTGCGGCGCCGTTTCAGAAAAATCCATTGCCGGCTCACGTCAGGCGCTGACGTTGCCCTTCTTTTCCTTCTGCTCGGAATAGATGTAGAGCGGCCTGGCGTTGCCTGACACCACCTCTTCCGAAATAACCACTTCGCGCACGCCTTCCAGTGCCGGCAGCTCGAACATGGTGTCGAGCAGGATCGCTTCCATGATCGAACGCAGGCCGCGTGCGCCGGTCTTGCGCTCGATGGCGCGCTTGGCGATCGCCGACAGCGCGTTCTCATGGAAGGTCAGGTCGACATTCTCCATCTCGAACAGCCGCTGATACTGCTTGACCAGCGCGTTCTTCGGTTCGGTCAGGATCTGGATCAGCGCCGGCTCGTCGAGATCCTCCAGCGTCGCCAGGACAGGCAGACGGCCGACGAACTCGGGAATGAGGCCGAACTTCAACAGATCCTCAGGCTCGACCAGGCGGAAAACATCGCCGGTGCGGCGATCCTCGGGCGAAGCGACGATGGCGCCGAATCCGATCGAGGTCTTTCTGCCGCGATCCGAGATGATCTTGTCCAGGCCGGCGAAAGCGCCGCCGCAGATGAACAGGATGTTGGCGGTGTCGACCTGCAGGAATTCCTGCTGCGGATGCTTCCTGCCGCCCTGCGGCGGCACGGAGGCGACAGTGCCTTCCATAATCTTCAAAAGTGCCTGCTGCACGCCCTCGCCCGACACGTCGCGGGTGATCGAGGGATTGTCCGACTTGCGCGAGATCTTGTCGATCTCGTCGATATAGACGATGCCGCGCTGGGCGCGCTCGACATTGTAGTCGGCCGACTGCAACAGCTTCAGGATGATGTTTTCGACGTCCTCGCCGACATAGCCGGCCTCGGTCAGCGTCGTCGCGTCGGCCATGGTGAAGGGGACGTCGATGATGCGGGCCAGCGTCTGCGCCAGCAACGTCTTGCCGCAGCCGGTCGGGCCGATCAGCAGGATGTTCGACTTCGCCAGCTCGACGTCGTTGTTCTTGCCGGCATGGGCGAGGCGCTTGTAGTGGTTGTGGACGGCCACCGACAGCACGCGCTTGGCGTAAGGCTGGCCGATGACGTAGTCGTCGAGAACCTTGAGGATTTCCTGCGGGGTCGGCACGCCCTCGCGCGACTTCACCATCGAGGTCTTGTTCTCCTCGCGGATGATGTCCATGCACAGTTCGACGCATTCGTCGCAGATGAACACCGTCGGCCCGGCGATCAGCTTGCGCACTTCGTGCTGGCTTTTGCCGCAAAACGAGCAATAAAGCGTGTTCTTGGAATCACCGCTGTTGTTGCCGACCTTGCTCATTTTCATGTCCTTTCATGGCCGCCCGCCGATGGTCTGGTTGAAAGGGCGCATATTCAATCTATCGCGGGAATCCGCTGCCGCCAGTGCCCCGGCTCCCGCAACGCATTCCGTACGAAACACAAATCGGAAAACGGGGCAATGATTCGAACAACCCCACGCAAAGCTAAGCCGTCGAAAATCAACATAGCCTTAACGTAGGCAATTGCACCCGTCGAGGGAACAGCCAATTGTGGCCGAAATGCCGCAAGCTGCGCCAAAAGCGCGTGATCCCGCCACTCATTGCCACCGCGGGGCCACCGCGGACCTATAAGGCAATACCTTCGACCGGCTCACGTGACGAAATGACCTTGTCGATGAGGCCGAAATCCCTGGCCTCGTCGGCAGTCATGAAATGGTCACGGTCGAGCGTTTTTTCAATCTCATCATAACTCTTGCCGGTGTGCTTGACGTAGACCTCGTTGAGGCGGCGCTTCAGCTTGATGATGTCCTGGGCATGGCGCTCGATGTCGGAAGCCTGGCCCTGGAAGCCGCCGGAAGGCTGGTGGACCATGATGCGGGCGTTCGGCGTGGCAAAGCGCATGTCCTTGTGGCCCGCCGTCAAGAGCAGCGAGCCCATCGAGGCGGCCTGACCGATGCAGAGCGTCGACACCGCAGGCTTGATGAACTGCATGGTGTCGTAGATCGCCATGCCGGAGGTGACGACGCCGCCGGGCGAGTTGATATAGAGGTTGATTTCCTTCTTCGGATTCTCCGCCTCGAGGAACAGCAGCTGCGCGCAGACAAGCGTCGCCATGCCATCCTCGACCGGGCCGGTGATGAAAATGATGCGCTCCTTGAGGAGCCGCGAGAAAATGTCGTAGGCCCGCTCGCCGCGATTGGTCTGTTCGACCACCATCGGAACGAGGTTCATGTAGGTTTCGACGGGGTTCTTCATGGACTATCCCTTTTTGAGGATGGGATTCCGGCGCCGGAGATTTGCAATCGGGCAGAATCGGTTCTGGATCGTTATTGTGTAAATAGGATGCCGGCTCACCCTAGCGCAAGGCCGCCTCTACTAGCCATCCGGTTAAGTCGAATCAAGGTTTCCAAACCAGTTTCGCCTGTCGCCGTGCCTGTAGCCCCTCTCCTGCCGTGGGAAGGGGCGCTCATGCTTGGCCGTTGTTAGCAGTTTCTTAACCCCATCGCTTAACGAAAAGTGGTGAAACCGCTTTTTCCGGCCACGGCTTACCCTACAATTCAACGTTGAACTCGCTTCGCAGTTCAAACAGGGGAGTGCTATGATCAAGAAAGTTGCTTCCTTGGCCCTTACCGGCATCAGCGTTCTCGGCATGGCGTCCGAAACGGCTGCCGGCGGACGCGCGGTCGAATGCTACGAGCAGGTCAATCGGCCGGCCGTCTACGACACCGTCTACGAGGAGGTGCTCGTCAGCCCAGCCGGCCAGCAGGTGCAGTATGAAGCGCCGATCTATGGGACGCGCGAGCGCGTGGTGCAGATCGCGCCGGCGCGCGTCAGCTACGAGATCGTGCCCGCCATCACCCGCACCATCTACCGGTCCGTGAGGGTCGATGACGGCGGCTATTCCTGGGAATGGCGCATCATTCATGGCCGCAAGGTGCTGTGCAAGGTCAGGCACAGGGCGCGCTATGAACGCGTGGCCGAGATCGTCGTGATTGAGCCGGAACGCCGGCGGCGCGTTGTCCTGCCCGCCGAATACGAGAGCGTCGCCGAAGAGGTGCTGGTGCGGCCGGAGCAGCGGCGCATCATCGAAATTCCGTCGTCTTATCAGACAGTGGCCCGCCGCGTGGTGGTCAGGGAGGGCTCATCCAGCTGGCGGCGCGTACATATTCCGAGGCATTGCCGATACTAGGCGCTCAGGCCGCCTCGGCCCTGAGCCATTTCTTCAGGCCGCCGACATCGCCATTGCCGACGCAGGCCGCAACCCTTCTGCCGACCGCCGCGCCGAACTTGTAGCCGTGGCCGGAGCAGGCCGAGACGACCAGGCATCTGCCTTTCCGGTGGGCCAGAAATTTCTCGTCGGCGGTGAAGGTGTAGGCGCAGGTGACCACTTCGGTGACCTTGTACTCGTCAATACGGGCAATCGGCGGTGAAAACAGGTTGCGGATCGCCTCGCCTTCGCCCGGCACCGGCTGACGGTTCCAGTCGGCATCGCTGGTCGGCACCCTGTGCAGGCCCGAGCCGAATTTCATGCCGGCCCCGCCCGAGGGCGGGATGGCGTAGCCGTCGACAGTGCCGCCGATGTTGAGGACGACCGGTGCTTCCTGCCAGACCGCTTTCAGGTCCGTCGGCGGTTCGACATAGGCGAGCGCGGTGCGCCAGGTTTTCAGCTCGCCATCCAGCTCCGGGAACAGTTTTAGCACCCAGGCGCCGGCAGCGACGACGATCCGGTCGGCCTGCATCGTTTCGCCGCCCGCCAGCACGACATGCCCGGCCTCGGCGTCGATCTCGACCACCTTGCTGTTTTCGTAGACATTGGCGCCGTTCGCGCGCAGCCACCTGGCGAGGCCGGCAGCGATCTTGCGGCAGTGCAGCGCGCCGCCGTCCGGCGAAAAATACGCATAGCGGAATGAACCAGGTTCTAGGAACGGCCAGCGTTCGACCGCGGCATCCGGCTCGAACAATTCGAACGGGTAGTTCCCGGCTTCCATGCCTTCGCGGTATTCCTCGGCCTCATCGCCCGGCTGGCGCGAAATGCAGATGAAGCCGCGCGGATCGAGATGGCTTTCACCGAGATCGGCCCACATCTCATCCCAGGCTTCATACGCTTCGGTGATCAGCCGGCCATAGCCCGTTCCGGCCCGGTAGGCGCGGCGGATGATGCGATGATGGTCGCCGGAGGCGGCGAGCGGATTGGGGATTGGTCCCTGCTCGACGATCGAGACGAGGTGACCGGCCTTGGCCAGCGACCACGCCGTCGAAAGCCCGGCAATGCCTGCACCGACCACGATCACATTCATGAAACCGTCCTTCCGCAGCCGCTTCGGCGGCTCGCCTCACGGGAGGGCCAACATACGGTCTGGCACCAGACAGGCAAGCCGCGCTAATGATCTGGCATGACCGAATTGAAGCCGCCCTACCTTGCCTTTGATCCAGCCTCCCGCCGCCTGCGGCTCGATCCGCACGAACCGGCTTTTTTCCAGGACCCTTACGAAGCCTATGCCTTCCTGCACGGCGCATCGAACGCCTTCGTCTGGGAAGAATTTGGTTTCTGGTGCTTTGGCGGCTTCGACGACGTCAACCGTCTGTTGCGCGATCGCCGCTTCGGCCGCCAGAACCCGGCCGGCATTCCGGACAGCCGGGGCATCGGCCAGGACCGCACGCATCTCAGCGCCTTCGACGACGTCGAGGCCAATTCGATGCTGGAGCTGGAGCCGCCTGTCCACACACGGCTCAGAACGCTGGTCAACCGCGCCTTCGTCTCGCGCCAGGTCGAGCGGCTCAGGCCACGTGTCGAGGCGCTGGCCAACGAACTGATCGACCGTCTCGAACCAGGAGGAGTCGACCTGCTGCCGGCATTCGCAGCTCCCTTGCCGATCACCATCATTGCGGAGATGCTCGGCGTGCCGGTCGACATGGGGCCGCAGCTGCTCGACTGGTCGCATCGGATGGTCGCCATGTACATGCATGGCCGCACCCGCGAGACGGAGGACACGGCCAATCGCGCCGCGCGCGACTTTTCCGATTTTCTGCGCGGCTACGTCGCCGAGCGGCGAAAGAGGCCGGGCGAGGATCTTCTGTCGCTGCTGATTGCGGCACAGGAGGACGGCCAGAAACTGTCGGAGGACGAGCTGGTATCCTCGGCCATCCTTTTGCTCAATGCCGGCCATGAAGCAACTGTCCACCAGACCGGCAATGCGGTGCGCTCGATCCTTGCGCAAGGCGGCGACGCGCGCCGCTTCTTCGCCTCACCGGAAGCAACAGCCGCGACGGTCGAAGAGTGCCTGCGCTTCGACGCGCCGCTGCACATGTTCACGCGCTACGCCTATCAGGAGGTCGAGGCCGGGCCGGGGATCATCGTCCAGCCGGGCGAGACGATCGGGCTGTTGCTCGGCATGGCCAATCGCGACCCTACTGCGTTTGCCGAGCCCCTCGCCTTCAGGCCGGACCGTGCCGACCAGAAGAACGTATCGTTCGGCGCCGGCATCCATTTCTGCATCGGCGCGCCGCTCGCCCGGCTCGAACTGCAGGTGTCGCTGAAAACCTTGTTCGACCGGCTACCGCAGCTGCATCTTGCCGAACAGCCGCGCTTCCGCGACACCTATCATTTCCACGGGCTGGAAACGCTTGCCGTCAGAATCTGAGGACGGCTTCCGACGACAGGCTTCGAAGCCGGCTCCGGCGAATTCCGGTCAAATAGGTAACATCTCAAGGCCGCGAGTGCCAAATAATCGCTGATTGAACGATGAAGCTACCGGAAGCAGGACCTCACACTAAAAATCCCGGATGCCTACAGAAATTCGGTCATGAAGCTTGAAGAGAGACGGGATTTGAATCTTTTTGCGTCGTCTCGCGGACGATGTCGAGGAAGGCCTTCAGCACCGGCGAGGGTTGTTCATGCCGGTAGATGATTGAAGTGTCGATAGACAAGGTTCGTCCCTGGATAGGGCGATAAACGACGCCGCTCCGGCGCAAATTTTGCAGACAGGCGGGCAGCAGCGAGACGCCCAGCCCGACGGATACAAGTCCGATGATTGTCTGCTTCGGCGTTGCTTCTCGAACGATCCTCGGGCTGAACCCGGATGAACGGCACAACCCGACGATCTCGTCATAGAGGGATGGATTGATGCTGCGCGGGAACTGAATCAACGCTTCGGAGGCCAAGTCGGCTAGCGCGACCTCTGCTTCCGAGGCCAGCCGATGCGTTTCCGGCAAGGCCACGATCAGGGGTTCGACCAGTATGCTTTCGACCTTCAATGCGTTGTGAACGACGGGAGGATGAACAAAACCGATATCGAGCTGGCGTTCGGCCACAGCCCTGACTTGATTGGGAATGCGCAGGTCGGTCAGGCTCAACTCGACCTCGGGATAGCGCTTGGTGAAGCGTTGGACGACAGACGGCACCACGCTGTAGATAGCCGCGTCGATGAATCCGACAGCAAGATGGCCGGTTTCGCCACGATCGGCTTTGCGAGCAAGCTCCACCGCCTGCTCTGTCTGCTGAAGCACGGCCCTAACCTCATCAAGGAACACACGCCCCGCCGCAGTCAGTTCGACCTTGCGCTTGGTGCGCTCCAGCAAGCGCACACCCATCGCCTGTTCCAGTTGCTGGATCTGCTTTGTCAGGGGCGGCTGTGAGATATGCAAGCGCGCTGCCGCGCGCCCGAAATGCAGCTCTTCGGCGACGGCCATGAAGGACTGCATCAGCTTGTGGTTCATCTTCAGCCTTTAATTTCCCAAATAGAATTACCCATGGCTCAAACGATATTGGAGGGAAAGTATCGGAATCTGCAAAATCCGGAAAGCTGCAAAATCCGGGAGACGCGCTTTGAAAAATTCCGAGATTTCACGCCGCCAGATGCTGAAAGTGCCGCTCATCGGCGCGACGATCGCCGCGACATCTCAATCCGGTCTTGTTTGCGAGGCCCTTGCCCAACCCGTTCCAGCTTCGTCGCCAGCGCCCCCTGGCGCTTTCGCCCACAATGTCGAAGCAGTGGGCTATACCGATCTCGATCATCGCCCAGCCTTCAAAATGGCGATCAGGCAGGTTGGCGAACGTTGGTATCTCTACACTGGGCACTTCTGGCACTCCGGCTGGAGCATCGTGGACGTGACCGACCCGGCCAAGCCCGAGACGGTCAAGTTCGTGCCCTATCTCGGCACGAATACTTGGACTCTACAAATAGATTTGTCCGGCGACACGATGGTGACCGCCCTCGAAAAGCCCTTTGCTAATTTCGGCGGTGACCCCGACGCACCGTTCGGCGAAGGCGTTCTGATCTGGGATATCGCGGACCCCATCAATCCGAAACAACTCAGTCACTACCGCACCGGCGGAAACGGCACGCATCGCAACCTCTATCCCGGTGGACGTTATGTCCACCTTGCCGCCGGCATGCCGGGTTACAGGGGCAACATCTACGTCATCCTCGATATTTCGGATCGCTCGAATCCGCGCGAAGCCGGACGCTGGTGGGTGCCGGGCCAGCACGAGGCCGGCGGCGAGAGCTTTGCGGCTGCGAAGCCCGCCGCCGACCAGGAGACCGCCGATCGCTACCGGTTGCGACTGAAGCCGCAATGCATGTGCGGCGCCTTCTGCGCCAGCACGGGCGAGGATGTCTCGCTGCACGGCCCGCCTTATGTCACTGGCGATCTTGTCTATTTGCCTTATGGTGCGGCGGGAATCGTTGTGCTCGATATTAGCGATGTCTCCCAGCCGAGGCAGGTCGGCGGCCTGAGCTTCAGCCCTCCGTTTCACTCGCGCTTCGGTGTGCATAGCGTGCTGCCGATTCCAGAGCGCGGCATTGCCTTCGCCAATTCGGAGAACGTCACCTATGGACTTGGTCCGATGCATCACGCTTCGATCGTCGATATTTCCGATTCCAGTGAACCCTTTCTGCTGTCGCTGTTGCCCGAACCAGTGCCACCCGAAGGCGCTCCCTATTCGGATTTCACAACTCGTGGCGGCTGGCGCGGACCGCACAACATCAACCACCACCAGCATCATCCCGATGTCCAGAAACAAGGCGATCTGTTCTATATCGCGCACTTCAACGCCGGGCTCAGGGTCTATGACGTCTCGAATACTCGGCTTCCGCGCGAGGTCGGCTACTTCATCCCGCCGGAGCCAGTCCGACGCTACGGCCCTATGCCGGAAGACAAGCTGGTTGTTCAGACCGAGGACGTGGTCGTGGACCGGCGCGGCTTCATTTACATAACTGACAAGAACCAGGGGCTCTGGATTCTCCGCTACACCGGCCCGCGGCCGGAAACGGATCGAACGTGACGGTCACATTCACCCTGAATGAAGCCTTAGTCGGAGCGCGGAAGCGGAGGCAGTCATGATTTGCTGGGAAAGTTTCATGGCACCGCGGCATTATGAGCCGATACGGATTTTCCGACACGGACATCGATCGCCTTTTGTAAAGTCCGGCGCGATGCGAGATCAAAGCTTGATCACATACTCCTTGCGCGTCGTTTCAAGCACTTCCCAGCTGCCCTTAAAGCCCGGCCTCAGCACGAAACTATCGCCGGCTTTGACGGTGCGCGCCTTCCCGCCGTCTTCGGCGATCGCCGAGACCCCTGACAGGATGTGGCAGAACTCCCATTCGTCATATTCGATGCGCCATTTGCCCGGCGTTGCTTCCCAGATGCCGGCATAGAGGCCGCCGTCCTGTTCCTCGACATTCCAGGTGCGGAATTTCGGATCGCCCGAAATCAGGCGATCCGGCGCTGGTGCGCCAAGTTCCGGTTCGACGGTGTCGACGCCGACGGAAAGAAATTTCGGCGTGGTCATGGCGATCAAACCTTGGCGAGAGCCTGTTCCAGATCGGCGACGATGTCGTTGACGTCCTCGATGCCGACCGAAAGCCTGACCGTGTCAGGCCCTGCCCCGGCGTTGATCTTCTGCTCGTCGGAAAGCTGGCGATGCGTGGTCGATGCCGGGTGGATGACCAGCGACTTGGTGTCGCCGACATTGGCCAGATGCGAGAACAGTTCGAGCGCCTCGACGAACTTGATGCCCGCCGCATAGCCGCCCTTCAGCCCGAAGGTGAACACCGCGCCGGCGCCAAGCGGCGAGTACTTCTTCTGCAACGCGTTGTTCTTGTCGCCGGGCAAGCCGGGATAGGAAACCCAAGCGACCTTGGGATGGTTGGAGAGCCATCCGGCGACCGCCGACGCATTGTCGCAGTGGCGCTGCATCCTGAGCGGCAAGGTTTCCAGACCGGTCAGGATCAGGAATGCATTGAACGGCGAAATCGCCGCGCCGATATCGCGCAGCCCGAGCACTCGGGCGGCAATGGCGAAAGCGAAATTGCCGAAGGTTTCGTGCAGGACGAGGCCGCCATATTCGGGGCGCGGCTCCGACAGCATCGGATACTTGCCCGACTTCGACCAATCGAACGTGCCGCCGTCGACAATAGCGCCGCCGATCGAATTGCCGTGACCGCCGATGAACTTGGTCAGCGAATGCACGACGATGTCGGCGCCATGCTCGATCGGCCGCAGCAGATAGGGCGAGGCCAGCGTGTTATCGACGATCAGCGGCAGGCCGTGCTTGCGGGCGATGTCGCCAATCTTCTCGATATCGACGAAGACGCCGCCAGGGTTAGCCAGGCTCTCGATGAAGATCGCCTTGGTCCTGTCGTCGATCTGGCTCTCGAAGGTCGAGATATCATTGGTGTCGGCCCAGCGCACCTGCCAGCCGAAATTCTTGAAGGCGTGGCCGAACTGGTTGATCGAGCCGCCGTAAAGCTTTGTCGCGGAAACGAAATTGTCGCCGGGCTGCATCAGATTGTGGAAGACCAGCACCTGCGCGGCATGGCCGGAGGCGACCGCAAGGCCTGCCGTGCCGCCTTCGAGTGCCGCGATGCGCTCTTCCAGCACCGCCTGCGTCGGGTTCATGATGCGGGTGTAGATGTTGCCGAACGCCTTCAGCCCGAACAGCGAGGCGGCATGGTCGGCATCGTCGAAGACGAAGGAGGTGGTCTGGTAGATTGGAGTCGCTCGCGCGCCGGTCGCCGGATCCGGCTTGGCGCCGGCATGGACGGCGAGCGTGTTGAAACCGGGCGTGCGGGCCATCGAAAAACCTCCCTCAATGGTGAATGGTGAATGGTGAATGGTGAATGGTGAATGGTGAATGGTGAATGGCAAAGTCGGCCAGCCCCACCCTGATTGCAAGCGGCTCATATGCCGCCTTGCCCGCCTTCCAGAAAAATCTTTCTATTCACCATTCACTATTCACTACCTACTTCTGGCGAACGCCGAAACTCTGGAATCCCGGCCGCATCAGCGGCTTCTTCGACGACAAAACGCCGGAATTGACGCCGGTCCAGCCGATCTCGCCGGACAGCTTGCCATATTCGATCTTGGGGCAACGGTTCATCACCACCTTGATGCCGGCGGCCTCGGCGCGCGCGGCGGCCTCGTCATTGCGCACACCAAGCTGCATCCAGATGACTTTCGGCAGCGGATCGAGCCGCAACACCTCGTCCACGATGCCCGGCACGGCAGCGGAGCCGCGAAAGACGTCGACCATGTCGATTGGCTCTGGAACATCGGCCAGCCTGGCATAGGTCATCCGCCCGAGGATTTCCTTGCCGGCCTGGCCGGGATTGATCGGGAACACCGAAAACCCTTTGCCGAGCAGATATTTCAGCACGAAATAGCTCGGCCGCACGTCATTGGCCGATGCGCCGACCATGGCGATGGTCTTCACCGAATTGAGGATGCCGGCGATATAGGCGTTGTCGTAGGCGTCGTGGTTCATGCCTCGTCATACAGCGCTTCGGAGTGAGGTGCCAACAGCCGAGCAAGTGGCTTGCAATGGGCCAGGGAGAACGTCGTCAGCCCGGCAGCGAGATCGTTCCGTCTTCCGCAATCGGAAAGGCCGGATTGTACGCAACCTCCCAGACATGCCCGTCGGCATCGGCGAAATAGCCATACCAGCCGCCCCAGAAGGCGCGCCCGGCCGGCTTGACGATCTTGCCGCCAGCCTTCTCAGCCGCCGCAAGCACTTCGTCGACCTCGGCGTCAGAGCGGGTGTTGTAGGCGAGGTAGACGGCCGACGGCGCCTTCGAGAAGCTGACGCCCGAATCCTCTTCGGCGCTTGGGCGCGGAAACAAGCCAAGAATAGCGCCGCCCATCTGGAAGAAGGCAACGCCGTCGGTGATCCCGGCATGGCGGGTCAGGCCCATCGCCTCATAGAAGCGCGTCGCACGGTCGAGATCGTCGGTGGCGATGGTGATGATGGAGATGCGCGGTTCCATATCCGCCTCCTACTCCTCCGGCCATTCCGGCTTGCGCTTGCCGATGAAGGCGCCAATGCCCTCTTCCGCATCGCGCGCCAGCATGTTCTCGACCATGACTCGCCCGGTGTAATCATAGGCCTCGGCCAGCCCCATTTCTGCCTGTTCGTAGAAGGCTTCCTTGCCGATCTTGACGACCAGAGAGGATTTGGACGCAATGGTTTGCGCGTATTTGGTGACAATCTGATTCAGATATTCGCGCGGCACGACGCGGTTGACCAAGCCGAATTCCTTGGCGGTTGCCGCATCGATCGTCTCGCCGGTCAAAAGCATCTCCAAGGCGTGCTTGCGCGAGACGTTGCGCGACAGCGCCACCATCGGCGTCGAGCAGAACAGTCCAATATTGACGCCAGGCGTGCAGAAGGTCGCCTCGTGCGAGGCGATGGCGAGATCGCAGCTGGCGACCAACTGCAATCCGGCCGCCGTCGCCAGGCCGTCGACTTCGGCGATCACCGGCTTAGGATGGCGAACGATCGCCTGCATCAGTGAAGCGCAGGCGGAAAACGTCTTTTCGAAGAAGCCCCTGCCGCGATCGGCATCGGCGCGGTGCGCGCTCAACTCCTTGAGGTCGTGTCCGGCGCAGAACACCTTGCCGACCGCCCCGAGGACGATGACGCGGACGGATTTGTCGGCCTTGGCGCGGTCGAGTTCCGCCGTCAGCGCCGCCATCACTGCAAGCGAAAGAGCATTGGCCGGCGGATTGGCGAGCGTCAGGCGCAGCACGCCGTTGTCCAGCCTGGAGACGACCGGCCCTTCGGCAACGGCAGGCTTGATGGCGACGATTTCGGCCATGATCATTCCTCTGCGATTCCGGATCGATGATGGACTAATCTAGTATGCCGCCTCGCTTCGTCCAACTCCCTCGTCCGCTTCTGCCATAATGAATGGGGTGTTGCCAGAAACGCCACGTCGCGTTCATACATGCAGGGCGCAAACCGGGAGACTGAAATGCCCGCCCACAGCAATCTCAAGCCGGTGCTGGCGGCTGCCGAAATCAACGCGCTGATGGCGACCATTTTCCCGCAGCTCAACGACCAGTTCACCTTCTACGAGGCGTTGGAGGTGTTTCCAGGCGGCTGTGTCGTGCGGCTCAACGCCGACGAGCGCCATTTGCGTCCCGGCGGCACCGTGTCGGGTTCGGCGCTGTTCACGCTGGCCGACATAGGCGGCTATGTCTGCGTGCTCTCGCATGCCGGACCGGATGCGCTTTCGGTCACCACCAGTCTCAACATCAATTTCGTCCGCAAGGCCGAGGCCGGGCCGATCGACGGCCATTGCCGCATCCTCAAGCTCGGCAAGAGCCTGATGGTGTTCGATATCGACATCGTCGCCGGCCCGGAGGGACACACGGTAGCGCACGCAACGGGCACCTATTCGATCCCGCCAAAGCGGATTGACGGTGTGGTAAAATAATACCTTTCATCCAAGGCATTGTTTTTGCTGGATTTTGATAGCTCGCCGACATTTCACGCGCCTTGACGCAGTCGCCGTCCTCTCCTATAAGCCCTCACGGAACAGCGGCCCGCAAAGGCCGCCGTTTTGTTATTGGCGGCGGGCAAGCGCCTTTCGCCAATCCAAGCAACAAGAAACGCCTTCTTTTGAAGGTCCGAACCGAAAGCAACAATCCATGGCAACCTTTTCGCAGAAGCCTGCGGATGTGGTGAAGAAGTGGGTGCTGATCGACGCCGAGGGTCTCGTCGTCGGCCGTCTCGCCACTGTCATCGCCAATCATCTTCGCGGCAAACACAAGCCCACCTTCACCCCGCACGTCGACGACGGCGACAACGTCATCGTCATCAATGCCGACAAGGTGGTGTTCACCGGCAAGAAGTTCACCGACAAGGTCTATTACTGGCACACCGGCCATCCCGGCGGCGTCAAGGAGCGCACCGCGCGCCAGCTGCTCGAGGGTCGTTTCCCCGAACGTGTCGTCGAGAAGGCCGTCGAACGCATGATCCCGCGTGGCCCGCTCGGCCGTCGCCAGATGAAGAACCTCCGCGTCTATGCAGGCACGGAACATCCGCATGTCGCCCAGCAGCCCGTCGTCCTCGACGTGGCCAAGCTGAACGCCAAGAACAAGAAGGTTTCGTAAGATGGCTGAGCTTTCCTCGCTCGCAGAACTCGGAGCTGCCACCGGCAATACCAACACCCAGCCGGCCGCACCCGTCCACGTCCAGAAACTCGATAAGTCGGGCCGCGCCTACGCCACCGGCAAGCGCAAGAACGCCATCGCCCGCGTCTGGGTGAAGCCCGGCTCCGGCAAGATCGTCGTCAACGACAAGGTGTTCGCCGAATATTTCGCGCGTCCGGTGCTGCAGATGATCCTCAACCAGCCGATTATCGCCGCCAATCGCGCCGGCCAGTACGACATCGTTGCCACCGTCATCGGCGGCGGCCTTTCCGGCCAGGCGGGTGCCGTGCGCCACGGCATCTCCAAGGCGCTGACCTATTACGAGCCGGCGCTGCGCGCCGTGCTCAAGAAGGGCGGCTTCCTGACCCGCGACAGCCGCGTCGTCGAGCGCAAGAAGTACGGCAAGGCGAAGGCCCGCCGCTCCTTCCAGTTCTCGAAGCGTTAAACAGAGACCTGTTTTCTATCGATTTTGTCAAATGGGCTGCGTATTTCGCAGCCCCTTTTCTTTGTCGACATAGCAATCCCGCATCTTCAGGTGACCCAACATAATATTAGTAGTATCTTAATTACAGGCGCGTTCCAGATCCCAGGCCAGCAGCCAACTCCACAGAGCGGGAGCTGTGCACGTTGCGACGCGCCGGTAACCCGACGCTCGCGAAGGAGGAGGCAATGCGCATCCATTCCAGCAGTGTGTTTCTGGCAGCTGTCGCCGCCACTTGGGCATTCGCCGCGCCTGCGGCCGACAAAAGCGACGAGCAGCTGATCGAGAATGCGATTACAGCGGCACCGGCGGCTGTCGGCAAAAACGCCGCCGTCGTGAATTGGGAGATGAAAACGTTGAGGAAGGGCACCAACGGTTTCACTTGCATCCCGGACGACCCGAGCACTCCCGCCGACGACCCAATGTGCACGGATGAGAACGGGATGGCGTGGATGCACGCGATCATGTCCAAGAAGGAGCCGCCTGCAGGGAAAGTTGCTTTCGCCTACATGCTAAAAGGAGGCGATGCGGCCAGCAATACCGACCCCTTTGCAACCAAGCCGCCGGAGGGGGCCGAATGGCTGCATGATGGTCCGCACGTGATGGTCATGAACGCACCAGACATGATGGCCTTGTATCCCCACGAGCCGAACCCCACACAACCATACGTCATGTTCCCCGACACGCCCTACGCGCACCTGATGATTCCAGTCAAATAGATCAAGCAAGACCTGCCGCGAAACGTAGTGGCGGGTCACCTGAGGGAAGGGAGCCGCGCTTATTTTCGGGCGCGGCTCTCCCGGGTGTCAGGGCTGGCCGGCGGACGCCTTGATGAAGTCAATGAACGCCCGCAACGGCGCCGGCACGAGGCGCCGGCCGGGATAGTAAAGGAACGGCCTGGAGAAGCTCTGCCACCAGGGTTCAAGCAGCGGTTCGAGCGCTCCGCTCTCGAAGTGAGGACGTAGCCAATCCTCGAACAGGCTGATGATGCCGGTGCCGGCGATGGCTGCATCGACTTTGAGGTCAGTCGCCCCGCCCAGGGTCACGAGAAGCGGCCCCGTCGGGTCGACCCGCACCACCTCGCCGTCGCGCTCGAATTCCCACGGCGGCATCGCACGGCTGGCAAAGCGGCCGCGCAGGCAGGCGTGGCCGAGCAGGTCGCGCGGGTGTTGCGGCCGGCCATGACGATCCAGGTAGGCCGGGCTGGCGGCGGTGGCGAAGCGCTGCACACGCGGTCCGATCGGCACAGCGATCATGTCCTGCTCCAGCCGCTCCTCATAGCGGATGCCGGCGTCGCACCCCGCCGCCAGCACATCGACGAAGCTCTCCTCCGAGATCACCTCCAACCGGATGCCCGGATAGGCGGCGAGAAAAGGCGGAACGATGCTGGGCAGTACCAGCCGCGCCGCGCTGACCGGCACATTGAGGCGCAACGTACCTGCCGGCCTGTCGCGAAAGCCGTTCACTACGTCGAGGGCCGACTCCACCTCGGTCAAGGCAGGACCGAGCCGCGCCAGCAGGCCTTCGCCGGCTTCCGTCAGGACAACGCTGCGGGTCGTCCGGTTGAGCAGCCTGACACCGAGCTGCGTCTCCAGGCGCCGCACCGCCTCGCTCAAGCCGGACGCACTGCCGCCGCTGGCGCGTGCCGCATCCCGAAAACCTTTGGCGCGCGCTACGGCCACGAAGGCGTTCAGGTCCCCGAGATCAATCTGCATTGTTCGTCATTCCGCACAGCCCGTGCGAATTGTACCCAATTATCATGAGATCGGACAGCGTCTATCTGTGCACCGTTCCTGAAGGAGAAAGACCATGTCCAGCGTCGACCAGTCCGGCACATTCATCCTCGGCGACCGCAAGGTGAGACGGCTCGGCTACGGCGCCATGCAGCTCGCAGGGCCAGGCGTCTTCGGCCCACCAAAGGACCATGACACGGCATTGGCCGTACTGCGCGAAGCCGTTGCACAAGGCGTCAACCACATCGACACCAGCGACTTCTATGGCCCGCAGGTGACCAACCTGTTGATCCGCGAAGCGCTCGCACCCTATCCCGACGACCTCGTTATCGTCACCAAGATCGGTGCCCGACGCGGCACGGATGGCTCATGGCTGCCGGCCTTCTCGGCAGAAGAGCTGACACAGGCGGTGCACGACAATCTGCACAATCTCGGACTCGACGTGCTGGAGGTGGTCAACCTTCGGGTCATGTTCGACGCGCATGGCCCCGCCGAAGGGTCGATCGAGGCGCCGCTTGCGACGCTTGCCGAGCTCCAGCGACAGGGCCTCGTGCGCCACATCGGGCTGAGCAACGTCACCGCCGCACAGATCGCCGAAGGCCGCAGGATGTGCAGGATCGTCTGCGTGCAGAACCAGTACAATCTGGCGCATCGGGGCGATGATGCCTTGATCGACGATCTGGCCCGCGACGGCACCGCCTATGTGCCGTTCTTCCCACTTGGCGGCTTCAACCCGTTGCAGTCGTCGACCTTGTCCAAGGTCGCCGCACGCCTCGGCGCCACGCCCATGCAGGTCGCGCTCGCCTGGCTGCTTCGCCGCGCGCCCAACATTCTTCTGATTCCCGGCACGTCTTCCGTCGCGCATCTGCGGGAGAACCTCGCCGCTGCCGACCTCGAACTGTCGGACGATGTCATCAAGGAGCTGGATGGTGTGGCAATGGCGGCCTGCGGGTAGATTGCCGAAGGCAGTGATGAGCCAATCTCCCCCAAGTGGGTTCCCTTGCGGGGGAGATTGCCGGCAGGACAGCGAAGGAACCGCCGAGGCGCTGAAGGATCGTCGCATTTTTCTGCTACTACGCCACATTTTGTTCTTGCTTTGTGCCGGCAGCTATGCTACTAATCTGGGTATGGTGCTAATTGGCTCCAGCGACCCGCCCACGGAGGCGGGTTTTCTGTTTCTGGGTTCCTTCGAAAGTTTGGCGCTGCCGGCCTGGGGTAGGCGGGACAGCGCCCTTCTGCCCTGCCGGGCATCGTCACCACAAGAGGGAGATCCAATTCTCGCCGCGCCGGTCTAGTTGATGCTGGCCGTGTTGGCCGGCTCGGCCGGGCGCTTCTCACCGGCATAGGGCACGCGAAAACCGTTCGCCGCCAGCCAACTGATGGCGGCCTTCGGTTCGTCGGTCTGGATGATGGTGGCGCCGCGCTCGACCCAGAAGCCATAAGTCTCGCGCGGCAGGCTGGCCGCAACCGCCAGCTCGTCGCCGCGACCGCCGGCGAGGAAGCCTCCCGGCTTGTTGACGATGGCATAGGTGTCGGCCCAGATGTGCCAGTCGCCCCTCACCGCCAGCGCGCGCATGCGCGGGCTGAACAGCGGGCCGCCGGTCTCGGTCAGTGTCTCTGATCCCATGCGCCAGTTGATCATCTCGACCGCGCGCATCGGGAAGGCCCGGCCCACTTTCTCGGCAAACATGGCGTCGCGAACCGCGTCATCGGCGATAATCGGCATGAACTGGAAGCCGCTGCCGATCGCGTCCATGGCGGCCTTGACACTGGCAATCCGCTCCGCATTCCACAGGTTCTCCTTGACGATCACCTGTTCGGCCATGCCGAGGTCGCGCGCAACCGCGACCATGCCGACGAGGCTTTCGGTGTCGAGCTTGTTGTCGAGATTGATGAGGATCCTGTCCCTGGTCGTCATCAACATCTCGCGCAACGTCGAGACCGTCTCGCCCGTAACGGCGCCGGTGCCTTCGATCACCAAACGGCACGTCTTGAGTTCGGCCATCGTGCGGTTGACCACCTCACCCTTGCAATTCGTCGTGCGGTCGAGCCAACTGTCATGCATGACGACGAACTGTCCGTCCTTCGAGCGCCTTATATCGACCTCGACGATTTCGGCGCCCATTGCGATCGACGCCTCGGCGGCGGCGATCGAATTTTCGGGATAGAGCGTCTTGCCGGATTGCATGCCGCCGGCGCGGTGCGCGGCCACTATCACATGGTCGCGCCATTGGTTGGCGTGCTCGAAGCGGTCGAGAATCTGCCTGGCGCGCGTTTCGCCTGCCGATGCCTGGCCAAGGGAGAGCGCCAGCGCCGCGGAAAGTAGAAGGCTCAGCCAAATCGTTCGCATGAGACAGGTCGTTCGCACGAGAATCGCTCCGTACCGGGATCGCACCCCGGTTAAGCGATGCCCGTGACAGGCAGGTGAACGAAGCCGGCTTGCAAAATGCCGGAAAATCAGGTCAGCGCCGGCCGAAGCAGTCTTCGGCGGCTACTTTCGGTTGCTTGCCAGGCAATCTCCTGGCGAGCCTGCCGGGTTCGCCTGGCGAGCAAGGATTTGTGACCGGATCGAATGGCCATGATCCTCCGCAGGGGTCGCAATTCTGAGAATTATGTCCAATAAGGTTGCGCGTCGACGCACAGGAGATCGCTTCATGCCGCCAAGGACCATCGATCATGCCTTCACCACCCGCTCCAGGACGGGTGCGTCGTTCGAGCCGACCTATGCCGGCGCCCTGTCGTTCATGCGGCGCAAATATTCGAAGGACGTGAAGGACGCCGATGCGGTGGTGTGGGGCATTCCCTTCGACGCTGCGGTCACCAATCGGCCGGGCGCCCGTTTCGGACCGCAGGCAATCCGCCGCGCCTCGGCCATCCTCGACAACGACCCGCAATATCCGTTTTCGCGCGATCTGTTCGAACAGCTTGCCGTGGTCGATTATGGCGACTGCCTGCTCGACAGCGGCAATCACCAGAAGACGCCTGCCACGATCGAACGCGAAGCGGCCAAGATCCTGAAATCCGGCGCCTTTCTGCTGTCACTCGGTGGCGATCACTTCGTCACCTGGCCGCTGCTCAAGGCGCATGCCGCCATCCATGGCCCGCTGGCTCTGGTGCAGTTCGACGCACACCAGGACACCTGGCCCGACGACGGCAAGCGCATCGATCACGGCTCCTTCGTCGGCCGTGCAGTCAAGGAGGGCATCATCGACCCCGACCGGTCGATCCAGATCGGCATCCGCACCCATGCGCCCGACACGTTCGGTATCAAGATCCTATACGGCCATGAAGTGGAGGAAATGCGTGCGTCCGACATCGCGTATGCCATCGTCGACCGTACGGGCGGCAAGAAGACCTATGTCACTTTCGACATCGATTGCCTGGACCCGGCTTTTGCGCCCGGCACCGGAACGCCGGTCGCGGGAGGCCCGTCTTCGGCAAAGATCCTGTCGGTGCTGCGCCAGATCAACCAGCTCGATATCGTCGGCGCCGACGTCGTCGAGGTTGCGCCAGCCTATGATCACGCCGATATAACGGCGATTGCCGGCTCGATGGTGGCCATGCACTATCTCGGGCTGCTGGCGGAACGAAAGGCCCGGCTCGAGGAAATGAACCAAGGCAATCACAGCGTTGCCGGATTGAATCAGGCGAGCGGCATATAGCTTTGAGATAACAGGAATTTTGGCACGCAATGAAACCGAAAATCTTCATCGACGGCGAGCACGGCACCACCGGTCTGCAGATAAGGGCGCTGCTTGCCGAGCGCGGCGACCTGGAAATCATCTCCATCCCGACCGAGCGCCGCAAGGAAACGGCAGCGCGCGCCGAGTTCCTCAATGCCGCCGATGTCGCGATTCTCTGCCTACCGGACGCGGCCGCCAAGGAAAGCGTTTCGCTGATCGCCAATGACACCACCAAAGTGATCGACGCCTCGACGGCGCATCGTGTCGCCGATGGGTGGGAATATGGTTTCGCCGAAATGGACAAGGACCAGGCGAAGAAGATCGCTTCGGCGAAGCGCGTCGCCAATCCTGGCTGCTGGCCGCAAGGACCAATCGCGACGCTGCGGCCGCTGGTTGCGGCGGGGCTGCTGCCGGCCGATTTTCCGGTCACCGTCAACGGCATTTCCGGCTATTCCGGCGGCGGCCGGCCGATGATCGAGGATTATGTCGCCAAGGGCGAGGATGCGCCGGAATTCCTGCCCTACGGACTGACGCTGCAGCACAAGCACGTGCCGGAACTCAGGACCTATGCCAGGCTTTCGCACGATCCGATCATGCAGCCGGCAGTCGGCAATTTCGCGCAAGGCATGATCACGGTGGTGCCGCTGCAACTCGGCGGCCTCGACCATGTGCCCAGCGGTGCCGAGCTTCACGCGGCGATCGCCGATCATTTCGCTTCCATCGATGGCGGCGTGGTCGAGGTAGCGCCGTATCTGCATCAGGAACGCATGCCCGACATCGATCCGGAGATCTACAACGGCACCAACCGGATGAAGCTCTATGTCTTTGCCAATGATAACAGGGCGCAGGCGCTGCTGCTTGCCGTCTACGACAATCTCGGCAAGGGCGCCTCGGGCGCTGCCGTGCAGAACATGGATCTGATGCTCGGCCTCTGAATGGATGCGCCAGCATTTCCGAAGCGCTGGAAGGTCGGCGCGCCCGAACTCATCGCCGAAACGTTCAGCAGCCGCATCTGGAAGGTTGCTCGCGAAGACGGCTCACCGGCAATCGTCAAGGATCTAAAGCCTTTCGACGATGTCGAGGACGAGTTGCGCGGCGAGCATTTCCTCGCCTGGCGACGCGGCGAAGGCGCGGTGCGGCTGCTGGGCCGCGATGGCCAGTGCATGCTGCTCGAATATGCTGGCGACAGGATGCTGTCACACCATCTTGCCGAACACGGCGACAATGCCGCCACCGCGATCGCGGCGGAGGTGATGGCCAAGCTGTTCTCGCCGTCGAAGCACCCTGCCCCGCCGGACCTTCAGCCGTTGCGGATCCGGTTTTCCAGCCTGTTCAAAAAGGCGAAGGCTGATCGCGCCGCCGGCGAAAAGAGCCTGTATGTCGAAGCTGCCGAAATCGCGGAACGGCTGTTGTCCAATCCGCACGACGTACGGCCGCTGCATGGCGACCTGCATCACGACAACATCATGCACGGTCCGCGCGGCTGGCTGGCGATCGATCCGAAGGGCGTTCTCGGCGACCCCGGCTTCGATGCCGCCAATGTGTTCTACAACCCACTCGACCGAGACGATCTTTGCACCGATCCGCGGCGGATCGCGCATATGGCGCATGTCTTTGCAGCAACGCTCGGCCAGTCGCCGCCCGCGATACTGGACCACGCCATCGCCTATGGCTGCCTGTCGGCTGCATGGCACCATGAAGATCGCAATGCGGTCGACGAAAACCGCGAACTGGCGATTGCCGCGGCAATCCGGCGGGTGCGGCTCAGCCTCTGAGAGCGATCTCGTGGGGCAGCGGGTAAGCGCCCTTGGTACCGCGCCAATGCGCGGCGGCGAAGCCCAGCAGAAACAGCGCGAATGCCTGATGCGTCAGGGCCATGTGCAGAGGCACCTGCATCAATAGCGTGCCGATGCCGATCGACGCCTGCACCGCGACAATCAGGAACAGCAGCGTCGCGCGCCGGGCATGCGTCGTGCCCGGCAGGCGCCGGCGTGTCGCAATCATGTGCCAGAGCGCGACCGCGAAGATCGTGTAGGCGCCGACCCGGTGGACGAATTGCACCGTCTTCGGGTTTTCGAAGAAATTGCGCCATGCCGGCTCGAGCAGCAGCAGGTCGCCGGGAACCAGCTTACCGTCCATCAGCGGCCAGGTGTTGTAGCTCAAGCCGGCATCTAGCCCTGCGACCAGCCCGCCGAGATAGATCTGGACCAGCGCCAGCAGCACCAGAAAGCCGGCCAGACGTTGCGTCGAGCTGTCGGCGGCAGGTTCCGAGTGCGGCGCCAGCCCACGCGCGACCACCATGGTCGCCGTGAAGATCAGCGCCGCCAGCGTCAGATGCGTCGCCAGCCGATATTGGCTGACCGAAACCCGGTCAACCAACCCGGACGCCACCATCCACCAGCCTATCGCGCCCTGCAGAGCGCCGAGAAGGAGGATGCCCGACAACTTCGTGCCGAGGCCCCGCTCGATGCGGCGCGTCGCCCAGAAGAACAGCAGCGGCAGGGCGAAGACCACGCCGACACTACGCGCCAGGATGCGGTGCACCCATTCCCACCAGAAGATCGATTTGAACGCCTCGATGCTCATGCCGTTGTTGAGTTCGGCATATTGCGGGGTCTGCTGGTAGCGCAGGAACTCCTCCTGCCACTCGGCATCATTGAGCGGCGGGATGACGCCGTGTATCGGCTGCCATTCGGTGATCGACAGGCCGGAATTGGTGAGCCTTGTAGCGCCGCCGACCAGTACCAGCGCAAACAGCACCAGGAGCACGACATAGAGCCAACCGCGTACCAGCGCGCGGTTGCGAAGGTCGCGATCGCGGGCGGCGAAAGGCGCGGCATCGGATATGGCAGCAGCCATGGATTTGTCCCGGCAGTTGAAGTCGCGGATTGGTGAACCATCGCAACCCGGCTTGCAAGACCGGACAGCGCGGCACGCCGTCGCGCCGTTTCTGGCGGGTTGCGCGTATTGGCTGTTCGGCCTAAGCGATAGCGATCAACGAGATCGCGCCATGCCCATTCGCCTGAAAAAGCTGATCGGAAGCTTCCTGCTGGTAGTGCTGGTCATTGTCTATGCGCTGGTCGCCTCGATCGTGGCGGTCGCCCAATTGTCGCAGTCCGGGCCGCTGGCGCACTTCATCTTCTTCCTGCTCAGCGGGCTTTTGTGGGTGCTGCCGGCGATGGGCATCATCAAATGGCTGATCCTGGAGCCGCGGCCGAAGGGGCGAGGCAACAGTTAGATCGTCACCACCGTCTTGCCGGCATTGGCCAGCGGCGTCGTCACGCCCGACAACATTGTTCGGATGTGGGCGACGCTCTGATAGCGGCCATTGACCGAAATGCGCGGCAGGGCGTGCAGGAAGCCGGCATGCTCGGCGCGGAGTATGCCGTGGCGGGTCGTCACCGCCGAGGCGTAGCCGGCATCGCGGGCTAGGCCTACTTCGCGGCGGCCGACGGCACTGGCATAACCGTAGGGATAGGCGAAATGGCGCGGTTCCTCGCCGAGTTTGGCCTGCAATATGCGCTTGACGTCGCCGATCTCATGTCGCGCATCGCTCTCGGAAAGCCGCTTCAGATTGCAGTGATTGACGCTATGTGCGCCGATCGCCACCAGCGGGTGCCCGGCCATGGTGCGGATCTCGTCCCAGTTCATCAGCGTGCTCGGGCGCGGACCACCCAACTCGATGCCGTTCGAGCGCGCCAGATCCCGCAACACCGCACGCTGGTCCTGCTCGCGCACCTTCAGCGTCAGATGAGCGTGCAGGCGCGCATTGGCCTGGACCTTTTTTCCCGGACTCGAGCAGTCGATTGTCACCGGGCCATCCGGCGTCGTCAGCGTCAGGCGATCGCGCGCATTGACGATGTCCTCGACCACGTCCCACCACAAATCGGCAGCGCCGTCGATCAGCCCCGGCGCGACGTAGATGGTGATCGGCGCGCCGTGCTTCTCCAGCACCGGCAGCGCCTCGGTCATGTTGTCTCGATAGGCGTCGTCGGCGGTGATCGTCGCAAACTGGCCGTCCTTGTCGCCGGCCTTGATGCGCTCGATCGCCTCGTCAAGCGTGACGAAACTGTAGCCGTTCGCCTTCATGTCGGCGATCACGGTGTCGAGAAACCCCGGCGCGATGTTCAAATGGCGGTTGACGCCGTTCGGCTTCTCCGGTGTCGCGGTTACCCGATGCAGCATCAGGATGGCGCCAAGGCCGCCGATAAACGGCTTGGCCAGCGGCGCGAGACCGGAATAGCGGGCGAGATTGAGCGCCAGTTTGCGGATTGCCTCGCCCCCGTCGATCATTCATTCACCTTTTGCGCCTAAGCTCATCAAGCATGGAATGCGCCTGCGCGGACCCCCAATCGCGACGAATACGCCCCAAGGATTGAGGTATGGTTGACGCCACCGCGTCATTTGACGGCAATCGGCTGGCAAGCAGCGAGGCGTCGCCGTATGCCTTGCCGGCCGGCAAAGCCGGCCTGTCAACCTCGGTCGCCGATAGTGCGGCGTTGGCGGCGTACGCAGAATTCTGCCATTCGGCGCTTTTTGCCCCTGCGCAAAGCGCCGGCTGGATCCTGAACTGGGCCGCACATACCGGCGCCGACGTTGTCGTTGCGACGCTGCGCGCCGAGGACAGGCCGATTTTCTCACTGGCGCTGGAGGTCACTCGCAGTGGAGCGTTCCGCGTCGCCCGGTTCATGGGCGGCCGCCATGCAAACGGCAATTTTGCCGCCGCCGACCCGCAATGGCTGGCGAATGCCGATAGCGCGGCGATCCGCTCGATGCTGGCGGCGATTGCCAAGGCGCGGCGCGACATCGATCTTGTCGCGCTGGAGCGGCTGCTGCCCGATCTCGACGGCGTTGCCAACCCGCTCTCCGCCTTGCCGCATTTTTCGAGCCCCAATCTGTCGCTGGCTGCCGGTCTTGTGGGAGGATTTGACGCACTGCTCACCCGCGTGAGCGGCAAGCGCAGGCGCAAGAAGCATCGCTCGCAGGCGCGCAAGTTCGAGGCCGTTGGCAGCTATCGTCGCATCGAGGCGAGGACTGCGGACGAGGTGCACATGCTGCTCGATGCCTTTTTTGAGATGAAGGAATCCCGCTTCCGCAAGATGGGCATCGCCAATGTTTTCGGTGAGGCGGAGGTGCGCGCTTTTTTCCGCTCGCTGTTTGCCGACGCGCTTCAAGAGGAAGATCCGTCCTTCGTCCTGCATGGGCTGGAAGTCGCCGGCAAACTTCGTGCAGTCACCGGGTCGAGCCGCTCGGGCAAGCGGCTGATCTGCGAGTTCGGGGCGATTGCCGAGGACGACCTCGCACACACCAGCCCGGGCGACTTCCTGTTCTTCGAGAACATCCAGGAAGCCTGCGAGGCGGGTTTCGAAATCTATGATTTCTCGGTCGGCGACGAACCCTACAAGCGATTGTGGTGCGATGTCGAAACGCAGCATTTCGAGGTGCTGGTTCCGCTGACGCTGAAAGGTCGTGCGCTGGCGCTTGCGCTCAGGCACGGCGCAAGCCTGAAGGCATTCATCAAGCACAGCCCATTGGTCTGGAAGCTAACCAAGCTACTGCGCCGCAAAGCCGTGGGGCGGACAGCACCGGCCGCAGGCGAAGACGACAGCTGATTTCGATTTGAGAGAAAACTGCCTCAGGCGGCCGAGCGCCGTCCCGGCATTGGGCCCGGCGCCACATGGCCGATGGGCGTGACCAGCGTCAGGTCGGGATAGCCACTCTCGATGAGCGCGACCGCAGCCTGTGTCACCTCGTCGTCCGGCTCAAGCATGGAGAGCAAGACCTCGGTCCCCTCGCCCACCAGGCGGCTGATGCCTTGCGCGTCGGCCGGTCCGCATTCGACCACGACCAAATCATACGCGGTGGTCAGCGACTGCATGATGATCGGCAGCCGGTCGGCGGCGCGCATGGCGCGGACCGGATCGGCTGTGCCGACGGGAATAACGTGGCAGTCCGAATAGAGATCGGGGTGGATCACATCGCTGAACTGCGCTTGCGAGGCGAGCAGATCGGTGATGCCCGGAAACAGCCCGCTGTCCAGCATCGGCCGCGAGGCGGCACCCGAAGCGGTGAGATCAAGCAGCAGCACGCGTAGCCCGGCGTCGGAGACTGCGCGCGCCACCAACACCGCCGAGGCAGCCGCCTCGTCGCCTTCCGGCGACACGAATATGGCGCGGGCGGCACCGGTGGCGATCAGTTTTTCCGCGGCCTTGTCGATGTCGACCTCGCCGAGGATAGAACGTGCCGGTTCAATGTCTCCAGCTGCCATTTCAGAGTACTCCGGTTCGATTTTCTCGGCAGCCGCTTCCGCCACCGCGACGGGTTCCGGCTCCACTTTGCTTTCAATGATATTGTCGTCGTCGGCCTCATCGATCTCAACGACTGCCGGTTCGGACCGGCCAACCGACGGGTCGGGCTCGGCCATCACGCGTTCGGCCTGGACAGCCGGCATCGCAACCTGCTCGATGCGCTCGAAATGGGCACCGGCGGCCGGACGCATGGCGCGGCCGGAAAACAGTTCCTGCAGCAGCGTGACGATCGCCATGATGAGCAACGAGCCGACAAAGGCCGCACTGACAATCGGACCAATCTTGGGGAAATAAGGTTCGGCCGGCACCTGGGCCTCCGAAAATACGCGAGCGTCGACGGGCAGATAGTTGCGATCCTTGCGTGCGGCCGCCTGGAGATAGCTGGATGAATAGAGATCGAGCTGCTGACGCTTGGTCGCGGCATCACGCTGCAGCGCATCGAGTTCCACCTGCTCTTCGCCGGCGCGGGCGGACGCCGCCTTCAGCGTGTTGACGTCTGCCACGAGTTGAGCCTCTCGCGCCTTCGCCGTCTCGGCCTGCGCCATCAGGCCTTTCATGATCTTTTCCGCTTCGTTGCGGATCTGGCGGTCGAGATCCGCGAGCTGCGACTTCAGCGCGCGGATGCGCGGATGGTTGTCGAGCAAAGTGGTGGAAAGGTCGGCGATGTTGTTCTTGAGTTCGACTTGCCGCTCGCGCAGGCGCTGGATCAGTTCGGAAGACAACACCTCCGGAACGGCATCCAGCGAGCCGCCATTGCGCAACGCCATGCGCACGCTGTCAGCGGTCGCTTCCGCCGAAGCGCGATTGGCGCGCACGCGTGACAGTTCGCTCGACAATTCGGACAGCTGCTGGGTGGCAAGCACCGAATTGTTGCCGCCCATCAAAAGATCGGACTGCGCACGGAATGCGGCAACCTTGGCTTCCGCCTCCTTCACCCGGTTCTGCAGATCCGCGATTTCCGGCGCCAGAAAGTCGGTGGCGGCGGAATTCGATTCGAGCTTGGCATTGCCCTTGGAGGCGATATAGGCGTTTGCAATGGCGTTCGGGATCGCGGCGGCAAGCTTTGGATCCTCTGACGAGAACTCGATTGCGATCGCGCGGGTTTTTTCAACGCCATAGACGTTGAGCTTCTCATGCATTGCGTCCAGCACGCGCTCTTCCAGCGGAATCTCGAACGGATCGCTTTTCAAGCCAACAAGGACAAGGGCGCGGCTCAGCGCCGACATCTTCAGCGCCTCGTCGAATTCGGGCAATTTCGCCAGGTTGAGCTTCGCCGCCACCTGCTTGAGGATGTCGGGGGACGAGATGATCTGGACCTCGGTGGCCACAGCCTCTTCGTCGGGAATCGACCGCTCGTTGCCGTTGGCCCCGGCTGGCCGCGTGAACTCCGATTCTCGAGGCCCGATCTCCAGCTTGGCTGCCGCCTTGTATTCGGGCGTTGCAAGCCAGGCGAGCGCAAAGGCCAGGCCGGCTACAACCAGTGCGACGACAAGGATGCGCAACCAGTTTCGCGCCAGGCTGGCGAAAAGCTGCCTGAGATCGACGTCGACATCTGCGGCCGCGGATTGAACGGACATGCATCCCTGCTCCGGTACTGAGTCAGCATGCACCGTAAACAACTATGGTAACTCAGCCGTTAATATCGCGGTAAGAACCTGTCAGGCTCTATTAACAAGCCGCAAACAAGAGGCTGAAAACCATCTGCATTTGTCGATCCGGCCCGCATCGGCCGCGCGCCTTTACCGGCCATTAACCCTAACAGGATGATAACCGAGCTCGATCGTTAAGGTTTGCCGCAGAGTCGCCGGCTATTCAAAGGTACGTGTCCGCTCATGAAAAGCACTGCTCCCCTTTTCCGCGCGCTGCTTGCCGTATCGATGCTTTCGGGCTGCTCCAGCTACCGGCCGACGCCGGCCGCGTTCCATGAAGTTCTCGACCAGCCCTATCGCCTCGGCGCCGGCGACCGCGTCCGCGTAACCGTGTTCGAGCAGGAAGGACTGACCAATACCTACAGCGTCGACCAGTCCGGCTATCTCTCGCTGCCGCTCGTCGGCAACGTGCCGGCGCGCGGCCACACCGCCCAACAGCTTGAAAGGGAGATCGCCGAGAAACTGCGCCAGGGTTATTTGCGGGATCCCGATGTTTCGGTCGAAATCGATCGCTACCGGCCGATCTTCGTCATGGGTGAAGTAGGTGCGGCGGGGCAGTATTCCTACGTTCCAGGCCTGACCGTGCAGAAAGCCGTCGCCATCGCCGGCGGGTTCACGCCACGCGCCAACCAGGAAAGCGTCGACATTACCCGCGACATCAACGGCAAGGTGATAACCGGACGCGTGGTGACCTCCGACCCGCTGCTGCCCGGCGATACAGTCTATGTTCGCGAACGCCTGTTTTGATGTGCTGACAAAGTGGCGGACACACTCAGGATCGTCCACTGCTTTCGCTCACCGGTCGGAGGCATCTTCCGGCATGTGCGCGACCTGACCGAGGCTCAGGTCGCCGCCGGCCATGCCGTCGGCATCGTCTGCGATTCGACGACGGGCGGCGATTTCGAGGAACGGCTGTTCGAACAGATGAAAGGCAGCCTGGCACTCGGCATTCACCGCACCCCGATGCAGCGGCATGTCGGGCCAGGCGATCTCGCCTCGGCCCGGCGCACCTACAGGATCATAAAAGAATTGCGGCCGGACGTGCTGCACGGGCATGGCGCCAAAGGTGGCGCCTATGCCCGTCTGTTCGGCTCATTGTTGCGGGTATCCAGGTCGCGCGTAGCCCGCCTTTATTCGCCGCATGGCGGCTCGCTTCACTATGACGAGACCACCGCCATGGGGAAGTTGTTCTTCGCGCTCGAGCGCTTCATGGCTCGCTTCACCGATTGCCTGCTGTTTGTTTCCGATTATGAGCGGCGGACCTATCGCAGGAAGGTCGGCGAGCCGCCCATTCCGAACGCTCTCGTCCACAACGGCCTGCGCGCCGCCGAGTTCGAGCCGGTGCGGACCGAGCACAATGCGGTTGACCTCCTCTATATCGGCATGATGCGAGACCTCAAAGGCCCGGACATCTTCATCGATGCGCTGGGGCTAGCCGCGACACGGCTCGGCCGCCCTTTGAAAGCGCTGATGGTCGGCGACGGCGACGACCTGGCGCGCTATCGCGCCCAGGTGAATCAGCTCGGCCTCGAGGTCAGCTTCCTGACGCCGATGCCGGCCAGGCTCGCCTTCACGCTGGCCGAACTGGTCGTCGTTCCCTCGCGCGCGGAAGCCATGCCCTATATAGTTCTGGAAGCGCTCGCCGCCGGCAAGCCGATCATCGCGACGGCGGTCGGCGGCATACCGGAAATCTTCGACACCGGCTCACCTGTCCTGATCCGGCCCGACCCGCGCGAACTTGGCGACAAGATAAGCGCCGCATTGGCCGATCTCGACACCTACAAAGGCCTGATGCCCGGCCTCGCCGACCTCAAGGCACGCTTCGGCGCCGATGTAATGGCCGCCGAAATCGAAAAGGCCTATTTCGCCGCGCTCAAAAAATAGAGCAACGGGTTTCCACCGGGCTGCTCCTGGTGAAAGCGTCTCCAAAGCCATCCGTTGTTTCAAGGGTTTCTTAGCTCTCTTTTGCTATTCACCTGAGGGAAACCTGCGGACGCCCCATGAACGAAATCGACCCAGCGCGCCGTTTTTCGCTAGACGCGGTGCGCAAATTCGACGCCCCTGCCGAGAACAATACGGCCGGCGGCATGAACGATGTTGCCCGCCAGGTCGCCTCGCAATACCGGCGCGATACGATGTCGCCGATCATGGTGAGCGGCGTCCTGCGCATGGTGGAATTCGCGCTGCTGTTGGTCTCAGGTCTTGCCGTCTATTTCTATTATGTCGGCTTTTTCAACTATCTTGCCTGGCAATACTCACTGACGATCGCCGCCACCTCGTTCCTCGCGGTCGTTCTGTTCGACGTCACCGACCGCTACCAGATCGTCGCGCTGATGCGGCCGATCGCCAATTTCGGCCGTCTCTTGCTGGTCTGGGCCGGAACATTCGCCTTGATGGCGCTCACCGCCTTCACCATGAAAATGTCCGAAGACTATTCGCGCCTGCTCTTCGGCACATGGTTCGTCGTCGGTTTCGTGCTGATCCTGGGTCTCCGACTGGTGATGTCGAAGCTGATCCGGCGCTGGGCGCGCGACGGGCGGATGGAGCGCCGCGCCGTCATCGTCGGCGGCGGCAAGGCGGCGGAGGTATTGATCCGCTCGGTCGAAAGGCAGCCCTACAACGACATCCGCATCTGCGGCATCTTCGACGACCGCGGCGACAAGCGGTCGCCGCCCGTTGTCGCCGGTTATCCCAAGCTCGGTACAATTTCCGAACTCATCGAATTTGCCCGCATCGCGCGCATCGACATGCTGATCGTATCGCTGCCGCTGACCGCCGAATCGCGCGTGCTGCAGTTATTGAAGAAGCTGTGGGTGCTGCCGGTCGACATCCGGCTATCGGCGCATTCGAACGCGCTGCAGTTCAGGCCGCGCGCCTATTCCTACATCGGCTCGGTGCCGATGCTCGATATTTTCGACAAGCCGATCAACGACTGGGATTCGGTCGCCAAGCGCGCCTTCGACATTGTCTTTTCGATCATCGGCATCATCGTGTTCTCGCCGGTGATGCTGGCGACCGCAATCGCGATCAAACTCGACAGCAAGGGGCCGGTGCTGTTCCATCAGAAGCGGCACGGCTTCAACAACGAGATCATCGACGTCTACAAGTTCCGTTCGATGTATACCGACAAGGCGGACCCGACGGCCAAACAGACCGTGACCAAGAACGATCCGCGCGTCACCCGCGTCGGCCGCTTCATCCGCAAGACCTCGGTCGACGAACTGCCGCAGTTCTTCAATTCGCTGTTCGGTTCGCTGTCGCTGGTCGGGCCGCGCCCGCACGCCATTGCCGCGCAGTCGCACAACCTCCTCTACAATGAAGTGGTCGACGGCTATTTCGCTCGCCACAAGGTCAAACCCGGTGTGACCGGCTGGGCGCAGATCAATGGCTGGCGCGGCGAGATGGACACCAACGAGAAGATTCGCATGCGGACGGAATACGACCTCTATTACATCGAGAACTGGTCGCTCTTGTTCGACCTCAGAATCCTGTTCCTGACGCCGATCCGCCTGCTCAATACGGAAAACGCGTATTGAGCGCGACGGCCTATGAATTGCCCGCGACGGCGGTCAACGCCAAGCTGATTGCATTGATTGCTTCGGGGGCGGTTTTCCTCGGTGTTTTCCTGTCGGGCTTCGTCATCGATGAACCGGCGCCATACGACCTCTATATGGTCGGGCTGATCGTGGTGTGGCCCTTGTTCGGCCTGCGCATACAACGCGCGGCGGTGCCGCTGCTGGTGCTGCTGGTGATCATGAACATCGGCGGCATGATCTCGATGACGCAGATGTCGGACCTCGCCGGCACGCCGCTCTATCTCGCCGTCTCGCTGTTCCTGGCCTTAACCGCGGTTTTTTTCGCTTCGGTAACGGCCGTCCGGCCCAGTCTCTACCGGGTGATCTTCGTCGCCTATGTGGTGTCGGCGGTGCTGACTTCGCTGGTCGGCATAGCCGGCTATTTCGATGCCTTTCCAGGAGCCGAGATCTTCACCAAATACGACCGTGCCGCCGGCGCCTTCCAGGACCCGAACGTGTTCGGTCCGTTCCTGGTGCTGCCGGGCATCTACCTGCTCTATCTGCTGCTTACCGGCTCGGTCGCGCGCATGCCTCTATTGGCTATGCCGCTGCTGATCATCACCGCCGGCATCTTCTTTTCCTTTTCGCGCGGCGCCTGGGGCATGTTCGCCGTTTCGGCGATCCTTTTGACCGGTGCCTTGTTCCTGCAGAGCGCCAGCGGCAAGTTCAGGCTGCGCGTCGTCGTCATGACCATCGCCGCCGTCGGACTGCTGGTCATCGCAACGATCGTCATCCTGCAACTGCCAGGAGTCGCCGAAATGTTCTCGAACCGCGCACAGCTCGAACAAAGCTACGACACCGCCCGGCTCGGCCGCTTCGCCCGCTATACGATCGGCTTTCAGATGGCACTGGAGCATCCTTTCGGCATCGGCCCGCTCGTCTTCGGCAAGATCTTCGGCGAGGACACGCACGACATCTGGCTGAAGATGCTGATGGATTACGGCTGGCTCGGCTTCGTGTCGTTCCTGACGCTGACGTGCTGGACGATCGCCGCCGGCTTCCGCATTCTGCTGCGCGACCGGCCGTGGCAGCCTTATCTTCTATGCGCCTACGTCGCCTTCATCGGCAATATCGGGCTCGGCACCTTCATCGACATCGACCACTGGCGCCACGTCTACCTGCTGCTCGGCTTGATCTGGGGTGCCATCGCGCTCGAATACCGCCACCAGTGGCAGCTGCGGGCGACGCAGCGACCGGCAATCCCCGTCGCGGTTGCTTCAGGCAAGACAGCAACCGAATTCGGTTGACCGGACCCGGTCTATCACGATACATCGCGACCGGTCCGGAGTGTAGCGCAGCCCGGTAGCGCACTTGACTGGGGGTCAAGGGGTCGTCGGTTCGAATCCGGCCACTCCGACCATCAAAATCCAAAGGCTTAGCCAGTTTTCCCCCAAAACTGGCTGTACAGACGATAGCCGCACTGCAGCAGCGCAACATACGCAGGCGTGATCTCATCGAGGGAACCGATCACGCATCACTCGTGCGCGAGGCACGGAGGCTGGCGTCTAGCCAGAAGCCCACCGAGAAACCGCGCGGTAATGGCTAGGTAAGCTTTGCTGCGTACGCCAACCTTTATCGTGAGAAAAGGTCCCGCCGCACATGCCAGAACGGCGGGACTCGATCAGGCGCCTTGCATCAGGCAGGGGTGACTCGGGGGTTGGGCATGCCCGGTGCGCGCGGATCGTACTGAACCCTAGGCGCATCAGCTGCAATGCGTCCACCAACCGTCGGTTGGAAAGAACTAATTCAATCCCGACGGCTGGCCTGGCCTGAACAGGCGCGCGCTCAAGGCTCAGTTTCTTCCCGGGGAGGAGCTTTTTGGTCAGGACAATCAGGATAGGGCAATTCTTCACACGGAGAGGGCCTGTCGCCAACGCTGCGATAATGTTCCGCGAGTTTTGCGAAACCGTAGGCGAAGGCGAAAAGAAGCGCGAGGACAACCGCTATTCGGACGGCCATACCGTATTGTAGCAGGATCCTCGCATTGGAGCGCGCGGCGTTTTGGTACGTTTGAATGTTGAGTTCGAAAAAGGTTGGCTCTAGTTGAATTGCCGTCGTCCGCAGTTGTAAGGGCGAGCGGACGCTACGAAGATGCCACGCGCTTTCGCCCTTTTCGGGAGAGATGCAATGTCGCTTCAAGGAGTTGCCTGTCCTGCCGAGCTGACCATGTTGACCAAGGCACTTGATGCCCGATGCCGTGAACTAGGCCTCGCTGATGGAGATCCAGGCAGAGAAGTGCTCGGCCGCAGAGTGATGGATTTATTTGAAAGTGGTCAGCTCAGCGCCGAAGATTTGAGACTGGCTCTGAGCGGCGAGATCTTTAACGCCAAAAATCCTCCGGCCGGAGCCAGTGGGCCTTGATACGGCAAGCGGCTATCCGCGCAGCCATTTGAATCACTGGCCCAGCGTCGGCTTCCGTGTGCGCAGGAGCGCGTGTGAACAAATGTGATTTTGCGGTCGGTGCCAGACGGGCTAACTTTACCCATCGAACGAAAGAGGAGAATGATCATGAAGACATTCCTCGCAATAGCCGCGGCACTGACCATGTCCATATCAGCTGCCTCTGCGGATTGCCCCGCGCATTCCAAGGTTCAGGCATCGGTCGACACGCAGACGAAGACAGCAAGCGTCGAGAAGGCCGATATGTCGACTGTCACGGACGCTCAGACGATCAAGAAAGAAGAGCCACAGAAGACCGAGTAGCGGTAACGCTCAGCGGATTCCACGACCCGGATAAATCGCTACTGGCACACATCCACCCACTCGGCGTCGACGAGTTCGGCCAGGCGTTGCGGGCTGAGCCGCACGGCGGCATTCGTCGCGCCTGCCGCCGGGACGACCTCGTCAAAGGCGCGCAGCGAGATGTCGCAGTAGACCGGGAGCGGCGCCGGTAGGCCGAACGGGCACACCCCACCGACGGGATGGTTGGTCGCGGCGAGCACCTGGTCGGCGTCCAGCATTCGCGCCTTGCCACCAAACCGGTCCTTGAATTTGCGATTGTCCAGCCTGGAGATCCCGCTGGCCACGATCAGCATCGTCTGGTCGCCGGCGCGCAAGCAGATCGTCTTGGCAATCTGCGCCGGCGCTACGCCATGCGCTTCGGCGGCCAGAGCCACCGTCGCCGAGCTTGCCTCCGTGACGATGACGTCAATGTCGGGCGCGTGTGCGGCGAAGAAGGCGCGAACGGATTCGAGGCTCATCTCCAGCAATTTCCGTCTGGCGTCGCCGTGGCGGCCGGCAAGTCCACTACGTGGCCGAAAAAACGAAGCCCGCCAGGGCGACCCATGGCGAGCTCGTGGAATAAAAGCATGACACGTCGCTACGACACGGATCGCCTTTTGGCAGGCAACACGGCTTCGTCAAACAGAGCGCTTTCCGGAAGTTGAAGCGCGGAGGCAATACGCCGACGTTTCGAGGGATCGGCATCCTTGCCGCTTTCAACGTCGGCAATCTCATAGGCTGCCAGCCCGCACGCCAGGGACAGCTCTTCGATGCTGTATCCACGGGCTTCCCGGGCGGTTCGGACGGCACTGCGTTCAGGCGTAACCGCGCTCGCCGCCAGTTCGGAATAAGGTTCGCGTTTTGCTATTTGGGGCATTGGCAACTCCGTGGGATGAAAGAGTTAGATCAAATCATGTTGTTGCCTGAGACGATCGGGAGAATGCCCGCTCGCCGGTGATTTGCCAAGCATCAAAGATAGCGTCACGGCATCGTGAACCGACGCCGGAATGGATGGCGGATGCCGGCGAGCTGACATCTGGCCGGATCCTCAGCAGACACAGTTCGGAAACAAAATTCTACAGGCCGGAGAAACTGCCGAAAAACTCCAAGGCGATAGTCCCAACCGCAGCGCTCGAGTCACCGACCTGAATCAGTGACGCTCAAATTCCGCCTGCGCAAAAAGGAAACGATGTCATGAAGAAGCCTCTTCTCTCCGCCCTTGGACTTGCAATCGCACTTGCCCTCTCGATGCCGATCATCGGCGCAAGCAGCGCGAATGCGACGACGATGCACACCACCGTCAAGAAGCATCACCGCCATCACTACCATCACCGCGTCCACCACTACCGCCACCATCACAAGAAGGTTGTCGCGAAGAAGTACTGAAAACACCCTCGGGCGAACAACCCGCAGTCAGGCGTTCTGGTCCTGGATCAAGGGCGGCGCGCTTGCCGGGTTTGCCGTGTCGGCGAAAAATGGCGGCGGTCCGCTGACCACCGCCATTTGCTTTTCTTAACGTGCCGACCTTGAACGCGCTCGCGGCGCGTTTTGCTGCCGGCCGCCGAGGAACAGACTGGCGACAAGCCCGACCAGAACCAGCCCGACAGCGGCCGCCGTCGCCGGGTGATCTCGGGCGGTCTTCTCGATCGCCCGGCCTTGCCTTCTGATTGCCGGCAAGGCGTTGCCGAGCCGCTCAGTGATATCCGAATAGTAATCCGACGCGGTATCGCGCCCGTCTTCGTAAAAGGCGCCGCCCTGCTTCAACACGGCTTTCTTCAAGGTGGCCAGTTCCCTGGCCAAGGCCGCGACCTGCTTGTTGAGATCGGTGTCGGAGATGCTCGAAAGCGATGCCATGACGTGCTTCCTTCATCTGCAGAAGGAAGCCTAACGCGTGACCCTGAAGACCGTTCCGGTCAACCCGGCGGGCTCTAGCGAACCTGATCGAGCAGGCGCTTGCATTCCAGGAGGTCGAACAGCGCCTCCTGCAGCAACGCGCGATTGTCACGGGAAAGTTTTGACGTGTCCGGCGGAACCGGACCTTCCTCGTCGGTCTTGCCTATGCCGAAAAAACGACGGCTGGGTTTCACCCTCGGCTGGCCAACCAGCATTTCGTCGTCCGGGCCGCGCGGCTGCGCCGCTTGCGTCAGCGGTACCGTGTCGGCCTGTCGGCGCTGCGAGATCGCCTCGACCGCCGCCATGTCGCCACTGCCGACGGCGATCAGAAACTGGTTGCCGTTCTCGCGCAACAGCTTCTGCACGCCCTTGATCGTATAGCCCTGGTCGTAGAGCATATGACGAATACCCTTGATCAGTTCGACGTCCTGCGGACGGTAGTAGCGGCGACCGCCGCCGCGCTTCATCGGCTTGATCTGGTTGAAACGCGTCTCCCAGAAACGCAGCACGTGCTGCGGCAAATCCAGATCCTCCGCGACCTCGCTGATGGTGCGGAAAGCATCAGGGCTCTTGTCCATGGACGAATCCTCACGCTAGAGCATGATCGCGAAAGGCGGGAACCGGGTTCGGGCGACATCACGCTTAACAAAGAGAGCAGCTTTCCGTCCCGGCGGAACGGATCACACCCAAATACCGATCCGGCCTACCGAATCGCATCTTATTTCAGCGGTTTATGAAACAATATTCAAGCCCGGCGCAAAAGCAGGGTTCATTTTTCAACCGAAGCCTGGAGCATGATTCTTGGCAAAGGGGGATTGGACGGCTACTTGCTGCCCTTGGCTTTGCTGTTTTGATGGGAGCGCAGGATACGGTTCTTCAGTACGTTCGACGACTTGAAGGTCATCACCCGGCGCGGCAGGATCGGCACTTCCTCACCGGTCTTGGGATTGCGCCCGATGCGCTCGTTCTTGGAGCGGACGTGGAAGGTCGCGAAGGACGACAGCTTCACCGTCTCGCCGCGAACGATCGCCTCGCAGATCTCATTCAGCACCGCCTCGACAAGCTCGGCCGATTCAGTACGTGACAGCCCAACCTTGCGGTAAACGGCTTCGGCGAGGTCGGCGCGCGTAAGTGTCTTTCCCCCCATACGACCCGTCCCATCAGCTCAAAAACATAAATCGATACAAGCAACGGCAGAACCTAAGTAATTGATCCGTCAAGGTCAAGGACCCGAACCCGATAGTTCGGCACTTACCAGCGGAGCAGGACGGCACCCCAGGTGAAGCCGCCGCCCATCGCCTCGAGCAGTACCAGGTCACCCTTTTTGATGCGACCGTCGGCGACGGCTGCGGACAGTGCCAGCGGCACGGAAGCTGCCGAGGTATTACCGTGCAAATCGACGGTCACCACCACCTTCCGCTCCTCTATCCCGAGCTTTTTGGCCGAAGCGTCAATAATTCGTTTATTGGCTTGATGCGGCACGAACCAGTCGAGATCGGCGGCGCCGATGCCGGCCTGTGCGAACGTCGCCTCGATGACGTCGGTGATCATGCCGACCGCATGCTTGAACACTTCGCGGCCTTCCATCCTGAGGTGCCCGACCGTTCCGGTGGTCGACGGCCCACCGTCGACAAAAAGCTTGTCCTTGTGGATGCCGTCGGAGCGCAGGCTGGCCGCCAGAACGCCTCGGTCGGCGATGCCGCCTGCCCCCGTGCCTGCTTCCAGCACCATCGCGCCGGCGCCGTCGCCGAACAAAACGCAGGTCGAGCGGTCGTTCCAGTCGAGAATACGCGAAAATGTTTCCGAGCCGATCACCAGTACCCGTCTGGCCAAGCCGCCGCGGATATAGAGGTCGGCGGTCGTCACTGCATAGACGAAGCCGGAGCAGACCGCCTGCAGGTCGAAGGCAAAACCGTGGTGCATGCCGAGCCGGTTCTGGATCTCGACCGCGGTCGCGGGAAAGGTGTTGTTGGGCGTCGAGGTCGCCAGCACGATCAGGTCGATATCGTCAGCCGTCAGGCCGGCGCTGTCGAGGGCCGCGCGCGCTGCCGCCTCGCCCAGCGAGGCCGTCGTCTCGTCGTCGGCCGCAATGTGGCGCTGGCGAATGCCGGTGCGCTGGACGATCCACTCGTCCGACGTCTCGACCATGCCTTCGAAATCGGCATTCTTCATAATGCGGCGGGGCAGCGCGGCGCCCGTGCCGCGCACGACGGATCTGATCAATGCTCTTTCCTATTCCTTTGCGTCGATGACGACGTCGGATTTCCGGATTGTCTGGGCATTCGGATTGCGGGCATGGAACAGGTCGAGATCGGCTTCGATGCGGTCAAGCAGATTGTTGCGCACCATGTCGTAGCCAAGCTCGATCGCCGCCGCGAAGCCATCCGAATCAGCCCCGCCATGGCTCTTCACCACGATGCCGTTCAATCCGAGGAAGACGCCGCCATTGGAGCGGCCGACATCCATCTTCTCGCGCAGGCGATCGAAGGCGGTCTTGGCGAAGATATAGCCGATCCTGGCCATCAGCGTCCGGTTCATCGCCGCGCGCAGATAGCCGGCGATCTGCCTAACGGTGCCTTCCGCCGTCTTCAGCGCGATGTTGCCGGCAAATCCCTCGGTAACGACGACGTCGACACTGCCCTTGCCGATGTCGTCACCCTCGACAAAGCCATGGTAGTTCATCGAGGCCATGTTGGCCTCGCGCAACATACGACCCGCCTCCTTGACCTCTTCCTGGCCCTTGATCTCCTCGACGCCGACATTGAGCAGGCCGACGCTCGGCCGTTCGATGCCGAAAACAGAGCGCGCCATGCCGGTGCCCAGAATGGCAAAGTCAACCAGTTGATGCGCATCCGCGCCAATGGTGGCGCCGACGTCCAGCACCACGCTCTCGCCGCGCAATGTCGGCCAGAGCGCCGCGATTGCCGGGCGATCGATGGTCGCCATGGTGCGAAGGCAGAATCTGGACATTGCCATCAGCGCGCCGGTATTGCCGGCCGAGATACAGGCGTCGGCAGTGCCTGCCTTGACCGCCTCGACGGCCTTCCACATCGATGACTTCCAGCGGCCATGGCGCAGCGCCTGGCTCGGCTTGTCGTCCATCCGCACTGCGATCTCGCAGTGCACGAACTCACTCACTTCCGCCAGCTTGGGGAATTTGGCGAGTTCGGGCCGTACCACTTCTTCGCGCCCATAAATGACGAAGCGTATATCCGGACGGCGGGTGGCGACAGTCATGAGCGCCGGGATGACCACGCTTGGCCCGTGATCGCCGCCCATGGCATCGATGGAAATCCTGATCACGCGGTGTTCATCTCACGGTTGATTGGCCAGCGGGCTTGCCAAGGTGCGGGCTCGCGAAGGTTCGGCGAAAATAACGGTTTTGGGCTGCCGCACAACCAACTTTTCTCAAATTGGGTCAGCCATCAGGATTTTCCCAACAGTGATCTGAGCTTTTGCTGGAATTCATTCTCCACAGGCTCGGCATCGCCGGCGGCCTCCAGCGATACACCCGGCTTGCGCGGATATGGATCGATCGCCAAGCCAAAGAACTGCTCGGCAAGCGCCCCGACGTCGATCGCATCGCCGGAAAAGGTTTCCGGGCTGTCGGGGCCTTCGGCGTCGAGCAGGATCTCACCGCCGCCGTCGAAACCTTGCCGCCCGAGCTTGGATTGCTCCGGCAGGAACAGCGCTTCGACCGGCTCGTCGATATGCGCCTCGACCGGGTCGAGGGTGACGATGCAGGCCTGCGTTATATCGGCCTCGACATGGCCGCTGACTTTCACCCCGTTGCGTTTCCAGGGCTCGACCAGGAGTTCGGCGCGATAATTCTCGACCGAAAGCAGCTCGTGCTCGACGGCCAGCAGGGCGCGCTGCCCAGCGTCGGCATCGATCACCACCGGCAGCCCCTTTTGCGGCAGCCGGGCGACATTTGCCAGGAATGACACTGGGCTGTGGGTATCAGAGTGTTTCATCTTCGCCTCCACTTCGCCACCTTCATCGGCCTGCCGTCGCTCAAGCGTTGGCCACGGGAAATGACACCGTTCCGGAAACGATCGATTCGGTCGGCTGTTCCGCGAGTTGCCTTGATGCATCGGCGGCATAGAGTGCCAGTTGCGACGCTTGCGGCCAGGCGCCGGCATCCGGCCTGACATTGCGGGCAAGGGCGACGGCGAGTGCATCATGGTCATTTCTTTGCAGCGCATCATCATAGGCGGCGGTACGGCCATAGAACATTTTCGCCAGTTTCCGCATTCGCTTCGGCACGCCGACGTCGCCAATGCCCAATTCACGCAACGAATGTTCGACATCCATGAAGAACTCGTCGATCAGCACCTGCGCAACCTCTGCCGCAGCACCGCCCTCGCCGCGCAACCGGTGCTGAAACAGGAACATGTGCAACGACAGCATCTCGAAGCGGCCGAGCGGCGTGTCCGGTACGTTCCAGGCGGAATAAAACACCGTTTGCCGCGCCGCCGCCACGATTTGTGCGTAAAGCGCCTCGGTGATGGCGCGGTTGGCATGTCGTTCGCGGCCAAAGAGGCGCTGGAACATTTGAGGGTGGTCTCCCGGGACCGTTTGTTGAAGTGGCCTTGTTGCATCGGCAAGCAAGCTGGTTTACCGGTTTTGCGGCCCAGCGCAAGTTGCGGCCAGCTTATGGAGTTGTAGTTGCGCGCGCTGAAATTCAAGTCGACTTTCCTGCCCAGGCCCGGCGGTGCGGTTTCGCTGCTGGTGATCGCTGCGGCGCTTTCCGCCTGCAATTCGTCTAAGATGATCGGCGATCTCAATCCGAGCGAGACGCTGACGCAAGGCTACGTCATCGACCAGCAGGCGATCGACCTGGTGCCGGTCGGCTCAAGCCGCGAACAGGTGCTGCTGGCGCTCGGCACTCCCTCGACGAAGGCGACCTTCGATAACGAGGCCTTTTATTACATTTCTCAGACGCGCAAGCGCTATGTCGCCTTCGACAAGCCGCGGCTGGTCGACCAGCATGTGCTGGCGGTCTATTTTGGCGATGACGGGCGCGTCACCCAGATCGCCAATTACGGCTTGAAGGACGGCAAGGTGTTCGACTTCATCTCGCGCACCACGCCGACCGGCGGCAAGGACCAGAACTTCCTCAGCCAGATCATCAGTGGCGCCAGCAAGCTGGCGCCTGGTGTTCCCGGCGCCAGCGGCGGCAGCACGCTCGGCGGCTCCTGATCCACCCGAGGGTGTCGGCTTCCTTCCGTTCCTTTCGCTTCCCTGTAAGCGGCATATCTCAGGCAATGAAAAACCCGCGGGAGCGATCCCGCGGGTTTTTGTCTTAAGGCCATAGCGACCGAGCTTAGCCGTGCGCGAGAACGGCCAGCAACAGCAGCGCGACGATGTTGGTGATCTTGATCGCCGGGTTGACCGCTGGGCCGGCAGTATCCTTGTAGGGATCGCCGACCGTGTCGCCGGTCACCGAAGCCTTGTGCGCTTCGGAGCCCTTGAGGTGCTTGAGGCCGTCCTTGTCGACGAAACCATCTTCGAACGACTTCTTGGCGTTGTCCCAGGCGCCGCCGCCGGAGGTCATCGAGATGGCGACGAACAGGCCGTTGACGATGACGCCGAGCAGCGAGGCGCCAAGCGCGGCAAAGGCGGATGCCTTCGAACCGGAGATCAGGAGGACGCCGAAATAGACCACCAGCGGCGCCAGCACCGGCAGCAATGACGGAACGATCATCTCCCGGATCGCTGCCTTGGTCAGAAGGTCGACGGCGCGCGCATAGTTCGGCTTCGAGGTGCCGGCCATGATGCCCGGATCCTCCCGGAACTGCTTGCGCACCTCCTGGACGATAGCACCCGCGGCGCGGCCGACGGCGGTCATGGCGATGCCGCCGAACAGATACGGGATCAGGCCACCGAAGATCAGGCCGGCGACGACGTAAGGATTGGAGAGATCGAAGGAGACGTCGCCCATACCCTGGAAGTAGGGGTATTTGTCGCCATTGGCGGCAAAGAACTTCAGGTCGTTAGAGTAGGCCGCGAACAGCACCAGCGCGCCGAGGCCAGCCGAACCGATGGCGTAGCCCTTGGTTACCGCCTTGGTGGTGTTGCCGACAGCGTCGAGCGCGTCGGTTGACTGGCGCACTTCCTTGGGTAGGCCGGCCATTTCGGCAATGCCGCCGGCATTGTCGGTGACCGGGCCGAAGGCATCGAGCGCGACGATCATGCCGGCGAGGCCAAGCATCGTCGTCACCGCGATCGCCGTGCCGTAGAGGCCGGCGAGCTGGTATGTCGAGATGATGCCGCCGACGATGACGATCGCCGGCAACGCCGTCGCTTCCAGCGAGACCGCGAGGCCCTGGATGACATTGGTGCCGTGACCGGTGACCGAGGCCTGGGCGATGGAGTTCACCGGACGCTTGTTGGTGCCGGTATAATATTCGGTGATCACCACGATGAGTCCGGTCACCGCAAGGCCGACAAGGCCGCAGATGAACAGGTTCGTGCCGGTGATGGTCATGCCGGCGACGGTGCCGATCTCACCCCAGCCGATGCATGCCGAGGTGGCCACGGCAAGGCCGACAATTGACAGCAGGCCGGTGACGATCAGGCCCTTATAGAGCGCACCCATGATTGAGCCGCTGGAACCGAGCTTGACGAAGAAAGTGCCGACGATCGAGGTGAGAATGCAGGCGCCGCAGATGGCCAGCGGATAGAGCATGGCCGCGCCGAGAACGTCGGTGCCACCGAAGAAGATGGCGGCGAGGACCATGGTGGCGACCACGGTCACCGCATAGGTCTCGAACAGGTCGGCGGCCATGCCGGCGCAATCGCCGACATTGTCGCCGACGTTGTCGGCAATGGTGGCCGGATTGCGTGGATCGTCCTCGGGAATGCCGGCTTCAACCTTGCCGACAAGATCGCCGCCGACGTCGGCGCCTTTTGTGAAGATGCCGCCGCCGAGACGGGCGAAGATCGAGATCAGCGAGGCGCCGAAGCCGAGCGAAACAAGCGAGTCGATGACGACGCGATCGTTTGGCTGCAGACCCATGAACTGGGTCAGGATCAGGTAGTAGATCGAGACGCCGAGCAGGGCCAGGCCAGCAACCAGCATGCCAGTGATGGCGCCCGACTTGAAGGCGATCTCGAGACCGGCAGCGAGGCTGTTGGAAGCCGCCTGCGCGGTGCGCACATTGGCGCGCACCGAGACGTGCATGCCGATGAAGCCAGCGGCACCCGATAGAACGGCGCCGATCAGGAAGCCGATGGCCGCGGTGATCGAAAGCAGCCACCAGGCAAGCAGCAGGACCACGACGCCGACGATGGCGATGGTGGTGTACTGGCGCGCCAGATAAGCCTGAGCGCCTTCGCGGATGGCCGCGGAAATTTCCTGCATGCGTGCATTGCCCTGATCGGCCGCGAGGACCGAACGTGTCGCCCAGATGGCGTAAAGGACTGAAAGCAGACCGCAGGCGATGACAGCTGAAATTATGGTCATTGCCGAATTTTCCTCGATTGGTGGCCCAAAAGAACCCCTCCCCGGGCCGTTGAGACAGGGGACGAATTTTCCGCAACCGGAATCCGTCCCTTCGCAGCGGCTTATGCGAAACAGGGCTCGGAACGTCAAGATATTGTTCCGTTCCTGTCCGGCTTTCGCCCAAAAGATCCCGGGTTTCGCCCAAAAGGCTGGACGGCAGCGCCTGTCGACACTGCCATCCGGTTAGATCGGTTGAAATCGGCGAACAGTGGTCAGGCTTTACGCGGGTCGCCGTCCGGCTGGACGACGAAGACCAGCACCAGCAGCATGGTGATGTAGAATTTGAACGCCGCCTCCTGACCATTCCAAGTCGAAGACTGCCACATGGCGAACCACTCGCCGCCAACGACCATGAAGCCGAAATACCAAACGAAGAAGCCCATTGTGGCGGCAATGATGGCGAACTTCTTGGCATCGTTGAAAGCCTGTCCGCTGGCGTTGCGCGCCTGCCAGAGTTGCCAGGCGGCGATTAGGTAAAGCAGGCAGGTCAGCGCCTCGCCAATGATGATCAGCCAGTAGCCAGCCGTCCACAGCGACGGGTTGGTGATCGAGCGGTACATCAGTGCATTGCCGGGAAAGGTCGTGTCCATGCTCAGCACATGCTGGACAAAGGCGAAGTTTGAGCCGTAATCGGTGATGTTGCCGAAGGCGACGAGGAAGGCGAAAGCCGCCAGACACAAACACATGACGATCTTGGAGAAACGCGCGGTCATGGCAAGAACTCCTGCTGAAAGATCGGGGCATCGCACTCATCAATCGCCGAGTCCCGAAGATCGCGCAACGGGTGGGCCAGTGATCATCGTGCTCACAGCCGTTGCGAGACATTATGCCGGCAAGCAAGACATTGCCGAGACTGTCGAAGCCCTCGATCTCGACAGTGATTGCGCGGTGGGCGACTTGGTCTCTGTGGTTAGAGCCGACACACAGCACGATTTCGCCATCATCTGCCGCCGCTGGATCACCGGCGAGACGGGCACAACGCTGGAACTGACGCTCGATCATCCGACGCGGTCGACCGGCCACTGAAAAAAGAGCGAACTTCGCCCCGAGACGCTACTCGGGCTCGCGTCCCATGCGCCGGGCGGTATAGCGCTCGACCGCCGACAGCCCGTCATAGATCAGCACGGCAAGGGCGGCGACGATCAGGCCACCCTGCAGGATGAAGGCGAGGTTGTTCGACAGCAGGCCTGCGATGATCACCTCGCCCAGTGTCCTCGCCGCTACCGTCGAGCCGATGGTCGCGGTGGCGAGGCTGATCACCACCGACAGCCGGATACCACCGAGAATGATCGGCGCGCTGAGCGGCAGCTCGACCTTGACCAGTCTTTGCCAGCCGGTCATGCCGGCGCCACGCGCCGCCTCGACTACGTTGGCCGGCAGCGTCGTCAGGCCGGTCAGCGCATTCTCAAAGATCGGCAGCAGTCCGTAGAGAAACAGCGCAATCAGCGTCGGCTTTTCGCCGAAGCCGACGGCCGGCACGGCAAGCGCCAGCACCGCCACCGGCGGAAACGTTTGGCCGATATTGACCAGGCTGCGCGACAGCGGCAGGAATTCGGCGCCGGCTGGCCTGGTGACCAGAATGGCGAGCGCGACCGCAACGATCGTCGCGGCAACCGTCGCGATCAGCACGGTCCGCAGATGCAGCAGCGTCAACGTCAAAAGGCTGCCCTGATTGTAGATTACCGGCGCGTTGTTCTCTGTCAGCGGCTTCAGCAGCGGTTCGAACCAGCCGGGATTGGTGACGAAGGCAATAAGCACTACTACCAAGGCCAGCCTGAGCAGCGACGGAAGCCAGGCTTTCATGCCGGCCTCGCCGCACGCTTAACCAGTCCGTCCACAGTGACGCGGCCAAGCGATTTGCCGTCAGAATCTTTCACCGGAAGTGCCGGGCGGCCCGACCACAGGAGTTCGGCCAACGCGTCGCGTTGGCTGGCGTCACCGGGGATCGCCTCGCCTTCGGCCGTGCCTTTTTCCACCGCGTCGCGCACCCGGCCAAGCGACAACAGCCGGAACGGTCTTTCACTGGCGCCAACCAGGGTCTCGACAAACGCGCTGGCCGGTTTCGCCAGTATCTCGGCCGGCGCGGCATATTGCACTACTTTGCCGCCATCCATCACCGCGATCTTGTCGCCCATGTGAACGGCCTCTTCCATGTCATGGGTGACGAGGATGATGGTGGTGCCGAAGCGTTTCTGGATCGCCAGCAGATCCTCCTGCGCCTTGTTGCGGATGATCGGGTCGAGCGCGCCGAACGGCTCATCCATCAACAGCACGTTGGGTTCCGCGGCAAGCGCCCGGGCGACGCCGACGCGCTGCTGCTGGCCGCCGGAAAGCTCATGCGGATAGCGTGGCCCGTAGGCTTGCGGGTCGAGCTGGTATAGCGTCATCAGCTCGTCGACGCGGGCCTTGATGCGGTTGGCGCCCCAGCCGAGCAATACCGGCACAGTGGCGATGTTCTGCGCCACCGTGCGATGCGGAAACAGGCCGTGGCCCTGGATGGCATAGCCGATGCTGCGACGCAGCTCATAATCCGGGACCGAGCGGTTGTCGACGCCGTCGAGCTTGATCATGCCCGATGTCGGCTCGACCAGCCGGTTTATCATGCGAAGCAGCGTCGTCTTGCCGGAGCCGGAGGTGCCGACGATGACGGCGATGCTGCGCGGCTCGATTACTATCGACACGTCGTCGACGACTGTCGTCTCGCCGTAGCGCTTGGTGATGCCTTCGATCTCGATCATGCCGTTTCAACCCTGCGCTTGCTGGCGCTCATTTCGATCACTGCATCGAGGATGATGGCAGCGGCGAAGGCCAGCACCACCGTCGGAACAGCACCGAGCAGCACCAGGTCCATCGCCGTCTGGCCGACCCCCTGGAATACGAACACGCCAAAGCCGCCGCCGCCGATCAACGCGGCAATTGTGGCGAGGCCGATATTCTGCACCAGCACGATGCGGATGCCGGTGAGGATCACCGGGAAAGCCAGCGGAAACTCGACGCCGAACAGCCGCTGGCGGTCGGTCATGCCCATGCCGCGCGCTGCGTCGTTGGCGGCACGCGTCACACCGGCAAGGCCGACCACGGTGTTGGCCACTACCGGCAGCAGTGAATAGAGGAACAGGGCGACGAAAGCCGGCGCTGTGCCGATGCCGCGGATGCCGAGCGCGGCAGCACCCGGCACATGCGAAGCTACCCAGCCGAGCGGTGCGATTAAGAGGCCGAACAGCGCGATCGAAGGAATGGTCTGGATGATGTTCAGCACGTTGAGCACGCCGGCCCGCAATTTCTCGACGCGATGGCAGAGGATGCCGAGCGGCAGGCCGATAATCACCGCTGCCGCCAGCGAACCCAGCGCCAGCGTCACATGCTTGGAGCCTTCCGCCCAAAAACTATCGGAGCGATTGAAATATTCCTTGAGGATCGACAGGCTGTTCCAGCTTCCCGAGACGAGCAGCAGCCCGATCGCCGCGGCGGCGACAACAAGCACGCCGATCCGTGCCTGCGGCGACAGGTTCAGCCGCGTAAGCACGTCGGCGAGCAGAAGCGTGAAGGCGAAGATAAGCAGCCAAAAGCCCGAAGCCGGCGAGATACGGGCGAAGGTGTTGCCGGCAGGTGTCAGGAAACTGCCGGCGATGCCGATCAGCAGCGCCAGCGCCGCAAGCGCAACCACACTGGCGGCGAGGCGCAGAACAAGCGGCGTTTTCAGCAGCGCAATGAGCGCTGCTGCGACGACAATCGCCATCAACAGCGGACCGACGGTCGCAGGCAAAGATTCGAGGATCGAGCGCGCCTCGCCGGGTACGATGCGATTGGCGCGGAACGTGGCGAATGGTGCCGCAAAAGCCGCATAGGCTGATATCGCCGCGATGACCACGCCGAGCTTGTCGAACCGGATGCGCACGCCCTCCCCCATCGGCCGATCCGGCGCACCTCGAAAGCGGAGCGCCGGAATCGCCTTACTTCAGGAAGCCGTTCTTTTTCAAAAAGTCCTCGGCGACGCCCTTGACCGGCTCGCCGCCGACCTGCACGCGGCCGTTCAACTCCTGCAACGTGACGAGATCGAGCTTGGCGAACACCGGCTTCAGCAGCGTCTCGATTTCGGGATGCTCCTTCAGCACCGCCTCGCGGATGATCGGCGCCGGCTGGTAGACCGGCTGCACACCCTTGTCGTCCCCAAGCACGACGAGGCCGGAGGGCGCGATGCCGCCGTCGGTGCCGTAGACCATGGCGGCGTTGGCGCCGTTGGTCTGGTTGGCCGCAGCGGCAATGGTGGCCGCCGTGTCGCCGCCCGACAGCGTGATCAACTGGTCCGGCTTCAGCGTGAAGCCATAGGTCTTCTGGAAAGCGGGCAGCGCGGCCGCCGAATTGACGAACTCGGCGGAGGCCGCCAGCACCACCTTGCCGCCGCCCGAGACATATTTGCCGAAGTCGGAAAGGGTGACGAGCTTATTGGTGTCGGCGACCTCCTTGCGCAGGGCGATCGCCCAGGTGTTGTTGGCCGGTGACGGTGACAGCCAGACGATCTTGTTGGCGTCGTAGTCGAGCTTCTTGGCAGTCTCGTAGGCCTTGGCGGCGTCTTTCCACACCGGATCGTCGGCCTTCTCGAAGAAGAAGGCGGCGTTGCCGGTGTATTCCGGATAGATGTCTATCTCGCCGGCTGTAATCGCCTTGCGTACCACGGGCGTGCCGCCGAGTTGGATGCGGTCGGTGGTCTGGATATTATTGGCGTTCAGCACCAGCTGGATGATATTGCCGAGCACACCGCCCTCGGTGTCGATCTTCGACGACACCACCACCTGGGCACTCGCCGAGGCCAACGCAATTCCGAGCGCTAGTACAGCGCCGGCCAGAATCTTGATTGAAAACATCTCACAAATCCCTTGCTGTGAACCGGAATACGGCTGCCGCATATGAGCATGGCTTCGATGCCCCGTCGGGGTACACGGTTTCATAAGAGGGGGGATGGGCGCAATAATTTTGTTCGGATGTGAGTGAATCCGCTGCCGCGACGTCCCGACAGGGTGACGTCAGTTGGCCGCGCGCAGGCCCGTCATCTTCAACACGCCCAGTGCCACGAAGCACAGCGCGACGACCGGGAAAATCATCCAGTTCAGCATCTCCCAGCCCCAGGCATTGTAGACCGCCCCCGACATCAGTGAGGCGAAGGCGACGGAGCCGAACAGGACGAAATCGTGGAACCCCTGGACCTTGCCTTTTTCGGATGACTGGTAGCTGTCGGCCACCATGGCGGTGGCACCGATGAAGCTGAAGTTCCAGCCAAGGCCGAGCAGGATCAGCGCCGTCCAGAACTGCCACAGTGCCAACCCTGACAGCGCCACTATGGCGCAGCCAATCAGCAGCACCAGGCCGATGGCCACGATCCGCTCAGCGCCGAAGCGATAGATCAGCGACCCCGTGAAGAAGCTCGGCGCGAACATCGCCATGACGTGCCAGGAAATGCCGAGCGTGGCGTCGTCGGTCGAAAGGCCGCAGCCGACCATGGCCAGCGGCGCGCCGGTCATCACGAAGCTCATCAGTGCGTAGCTGCCGATGGCGCAAAACAACGCCGCGACGAAGCGTGGCCTGGTGACAATTTCCGAGAGCGGCCGGGCGTCGCTGTCGGAAATTTCCACCTTGTCGGTTGCCTTGGCCGGGATGCGCAACAAAGAGAGAATGGCGGCGCCGACCGCCGCCAGCACCAGGATGGACGCAAACGAGCCGGCAAACTTCACCGGCGAGAACAGATCGCCGGTGAAGATGACGATCTGCGGTCCAAGGATGGCGGTGACGATGCCGCCGGCCAGCACGAAGGAGATGGCGCGCGCCTTGAATTCAGGCGGCGCATTGTCGGCGGCGGCAAAGCGGAACTGCTGGACGAAAGCGCCCCCGATGCCGATCACGGCCAAGCCGAAAGCGAATAGCCAGAAGCTGGGATGAAACAGCGCCAGCGTGGCGACCAGCCCGCCAAGCGCCGTGACCGCTGTGCCGGTCATGAAGCCGTCGCGCTGGCCGAGCCGGCGGATGATCGCCGCGGCCGGCAGGGAACCGAGCGCCACGCCGACATTGAAACCGGTGATCGGCGCGGTTGCCAGCGACTTGTCAGCATCGAGCAGGTACTGCCCGGCCAATCCGCCCATGGAAATGGCGATGGGTGCGGCCGAGCCGATGATCGCCTGCGAGGCTGCGAGGATGAAGGCGGTGCGACGCGCTTCCTTGCCCGCCCCAACGGCGACGATAGCAGTCATGAGGCGTCCTTGCCGCGGCCCTCGCCACGCACCCGGCGCGACACGCGATCAAGCACCGCATTGACCAGTTTCGGCTCGTCTTCCTCGTAAAATGCCTTGGCGATGTCGACATATTCGGAGACGATGACCGCCACCGGCACGTCCTCGCGCTGCATCAACTCGTAGACGCCGGCGCGCAATATGGCGCGCAACGTGGAATCGAGCCTCGACAGAGGCCAGTCCTCGGTCAGCGCCTGTCGAATGACTGGATCGATGGTCTTCTGGTGCTCGACAACGCCGGCAAGAATGGCACGAAACCATTGCGCATCGGCTTCGCGATAGAGCGCGCCGTCGACTTCCTTGCCGAGCCTGAACGCCTCGTATTCGGCGGTGATCTCAAACACACCGCTGCCGGCGACGTCCATCTGGTAGAGCGCCTGCACGGCGGCCAGACGGGCAGCACCGCGCTTGTTGGCATGGCGAACCGCAGGCTGGCCGGGCGAAGCGGGTTCGCTCACGTTCGCTCTCCCAACTGTTCCTTTAGAGCGATCATGGTCAGCGCCGCACGCGCCGCAAAGCCGCCCTTGTCGCCTTCCGAACGCCTGGCCCGTGTCCAGGCCTGTTCGTCGTTTTCGGTGGTCAGGATGCCGTTGCCGATGCAGACCGCATCCTGCACGGACAGGTCCATCAGGGCACGGCTGGATTCATTGGCGACGATATCGAAATGATAGGTGTCGCCGCGGACCACCGTGCCGAGGGCGACGAAGCCGTCATAGTTCGTCCCGCCTTCGGAGGCACCGTCGAGCGCGAAGGAAATCACCGCCGGGATTTCGAGCGAGCCCGGAACAGTGACGACGTCGTATGTCGCGCCCGCTTCCTCGAGGGCCTTTGTCGCGCCTTCGAGCAACGCGTCGGCAAGGTCGTCGTGAAAGCGCGCCTCGATGACAAGAAGGTGGGCCTTCTTCTTCGGACGGATGAACGCTTTGCCGTGTTGGGATGTGCCTGCCATAGATGTCTCCGGGGATCGCCGGTGACTTAGGCCGAAGCCGGTTTGATCGCAAGCGGAAGATTGCCGAAGGAACTTTCAAGGCCAACTCGGCGGCGGTCGCATCAGGGAATGGGCTTTATGGACGAGCGCCTCAAAGCCCCTCCTTCGCCGCCTCCACCAGTCGCGCCGCGTAGCGGGCCATGGTGTCGATCTCAAGGTTGACGCGATCGCCGACCTGGCGTTCGCCCCAGGTGGTGACGGTCAGCGAATGGTGGATCAACAGCACGTCGAATCGGGTGCCCTCGACCTTGTTGACGGTGAGCGAAGTGCCGTCGAGCGCGACGGAACCCTTGGGGGCGATGAATTTGGCAAGCTCGCGCGATGCTTCCAGGGTGAAGCGAACGGCGTCGCCCTCTTCCTTACGCGCCACGATCTCGGCCATGCCGTCGACGTGGCCGGACACTATATGGCCGCCAAGCTCGTCGCCGATCTTCAGAGCCCGCTCCAGGTTGATGCGCGTGCCTGATTTCCAGCCCATCGCGGTCGTCAGCCTGAGGGCCTCTTCCCAGGCCTCGACCTCGAACCAACGTGCGTTGGCGCCATCTTCCGGCAATCCCGTTACCGTCAGGCAGACGCCGCCGCAGGAAATCGAGGCGCCGATGGCAATGGTCTGCGGATCGTAAGCGGTGTCGATACGCAAACCGACGCCTTCCCTGAGCGGCTTCACGGCAGCGACAGTGCCGACATCGGTGACGATTCCAGTGAACATTAGTTTGGCCCCGTGAACATCAGTTCGGTCCTAGATGTCTCTTATCCATTCCGCATATGTATCTTCGCCGAAACGCATGTTGCGCAATTTGCGAAATCCCGGCGGGATATTGTTGGCATCGATCGGCGATACAATGCCGCCCTCGCCGATCGCGCCCGGCCCCTGAAACAGCACGATACGATCGACCAGTTGTTCGTCGAGGAACGCCTTGGCCACCCTCGCGCCGCCCTCGACCAGGACGCTTGCCATGCCGAGCGCCGCCAGGTCCTCGAGCAGTTCCGGCAGCGCAATATCGCCTTCATAGGTCTCAGTACCGATGAAGCGAACGCCGGCGCGTTCGAGCGCGGCGCGCCGGTGCGGATCGGCCTCGGCGCAGGCAGCGACATAGAGCGGCACACGGTCGACGCCGGCGACCAGTTTCGAAGTCTCGGGTAGCCTGATCTGACGGTCGAGTACGATGCGCGCCGGCGAACGGCTCTCCAGTCCCGGAAGCCGAACCGTCAGCGCCGGATCGTCCTCCAATGCGGTGCCGATGCCGATCAATATGCCATCGGCTTCGGCGCGCATCAGATAGACTTCGCGCCGCGCAATATCGCCGGTGATGGAGACCTGTCCCTCGCCTTTCACGCCGATCTTGTTGTCGCTCGAAAGCGCAAGTTTCAGGATCACTTCCGGGCGTTTTTTCAGAGATCGAATTAAATAGCCGGCCATCTGCTCCGCGGCCTCGGCCGCCAACACTTTTTCCACCACTTCGACGCCGGCGGCACGCAAGATTGCATAGCCCTTGCCGGAAACACGCGGGTCCGGATCGCTGGCAGCGCCGACCACACGCGCCACGCCGGCACTGACCAGCGCATTGGCGCAAGGCGGCGTGCGGCCGTGATGGGCGCAGGGCTCCAGCGTTACATAGGCGGTGGCGCCGCGCGCCAGTTCGCCGGCCTCTGCCAAAGCCTCGGTCTCGGCATGCGGCCGGCCGCCGACGGCGGTGACGCCGCTGCCGACGATCCTCGGCCCGTCGCCGTCATCGCGCACGATCAGCGTGCCGACGGAAGGGTTGGTCGAGGTCCGCCCGGCATTCTTGCGCGACAGCCTGAGGGCTGCCGCCATATAGCGGCGATCGACGACCTCTTGCTCAGCCGTGCTGCGTTCGGACCCTGCCATGCTCAGCTGGCGTCCTCTTCGCTCTTCAGCTCTTCGCCCCTGGGCTCGTCGGTTTTGAGCTCGTCGCCTTTGAGTTCGCCCAACACGTCGTGGAAATCCTTGGCCTCGCGGAAATTGCGGTAGACGGAGGCAAAGCGCACATAGGCGACATCATCGAGCGACTTAAGCGCCTCCATGACCAGCCGGCCGACTTCCCCCGAGGCCACCTCGGTCTCGCCCGAGCTTTCGAGCTGGCGCACGATGCCGGTCACCGCGCGGTCGATGCGCTCCGGGTCGACGTTGCGCTTGCGTACCGCAATCTCGACCGAGCGCAGCAGCTTGTCGCGGTCGAACGGCACCTTGCGTCCCGACTTCTTCACCACGACGAGGTCGCGCAGTTGTACCCGCTCGAAAGTGGTGAAGCGGCCGCCGCAATCCGGGCAGACGCGCCGCCTGCGGATCGCTGCACCGTCTTCGGCAGGGCGCGAATCCTTCACCTGCGTATCTTCGGACTGGCAATAAGGGCAGCGCATGGAGAGCCTTCGGTTCGCGATTCTCGTGGAGCGAAAGGCTTAGAGGTTTTTGCCGCCGTGGCAAAGTATGGCCGATGACCGATCGCGCTTCAGAGATAGCGAGGCGCGAGGAAAATTGCGAGAGCGGCAATCAGTTGACAGCGGTCCGCCAATCAGGGCGCGACGTCGCCGGTCGGGAAGCCGCAAGACGTGCCGAGATAGCGATAGGCCTTGGTGAAGCCGTCCATCGATATGGTCGCGACCGGCTTGTCGGCGAAGCTGACATCGAGGGCGCTGGTGCGGCGCATGGCGCGCAGTACCGCGAGCGTGGTCTCGGACTTGTTGTCTATCATCCACTGTCCGTCGGCGATAAGACGAAAACCGGCCTTGATCTTGTCGTTGACGTCCCGGAACACCACCGGGATGTTATCGCCCTTGGGCAAGTCACTGTTTCTCACGGCGATGATGAGGCTCGGATAACCATCGGGTGGCAATACGTCGCCATTCGAGATGGCCAGCGTGAGGGTGCCACTGGTGCCGTTAGCGTCGAAAAAGACCGTCGAGGCGGCGCAGGTCTTGCGCACATCCTCGCCGGTGTTGACCTCGTCCACCGTGGTGGACCAACTGCCGAAGGTCTCTGTCTTGGGTGCTGCCGGGGTCGGCTCGGTCTGCGCAAAGGCCGCGCCGAGTAGCGGCGAGGTGGCTAAGGTGAGCAAGGCAGCGCCAACACTGGCGAAACGGAAAATTCGCATCATCATCAAGCGTCTCCGAGATGCAGCCGTGCCCAGTTGATCGGCGCCGTCACAGTTGGGGGAACGACGCCCTGCGTCAACCAAGATACGGGTAAAGCGGAAAACGATCCGTCAATGTCGCCACCTTGGCCTTCACGGTTGCCTCGACGGCCGCATTGCCTTCGTCGGAATTGGCGACCTTCAGTCCATCCAGCACTTCGGCGATCAGCTTGCCGATCTCGCGGAACTCGGCCTGACCGAAGCCGCGCGTGGTGCCGGCCGGCGTGCCGAGCCGAACGCCCGATGTCACGAAAGGCTTTTCCGGATCGAAGGGGATGCCGTTCTTGTTGCAGGTGATGTTGGCGCGGCCAAGGGCAGCCTCGGCGCGCTTGCCGGTGGCGTTCTTGGGACGCAGGTCGACCAACATCAGATGGTTGTCGGTGCCGCCGGAGACGATGTCGAGACCGGTTTCCTGCAGACTGGAGGCCAGCGCCTTGGCATTGGCGACGACGCTCTCCGCATAGATCTTGAAGCTCGGCTTCAGCGCCTCGCCCAGAGCCACCGCCTTGGCGGCGATGACATGCATCAGCGGTCCGCCCTGCAGGCCGGGGAAGACGGCCGAATTCATCTTCTTGGCAATATCCTCATCATTGCAAAGGATCATGCCGCCGCGCGGCCCGCGCAGCGATTTGTGCGTCGTGGTGGTGACCACATGGGCATGCGGCAGCGGCGACGGATGCATGCCGCCGGCGACCAGGCCGGCGATGTGGGCCATGTCGACCATCAGATAGGCACCGATCGAATCGGCGATCTCGCGAAAACGCTTCCAGTCCCAGACACGTGAATAGGCTGTGCCGCCGGCCAGGATCAATTTCGGCCTGGTCTCATGGGCGGTCTTCTCGATCGCATCCATGTCGAGCAGATGATCGTCCCGGCGCACGCCATAGGAGACGACCTTGAACCATTTGCCGCTCATATTGACCGGCGAGCCATGTGTCAGGTGTCCGCCGGAATTGAGGTCGAGGCCCATGAAGGTGTCGCCGGGCTGCAGCAACGCTAGGAACACCGCCTGGTTCATCTGGCTGCCGGAATTCGGCTGGACGTTGGCGAAGTTGCAGCCGAACAGCTTTTTCGCGCGTTCGATGGCCAGTTCCTCGGCGACATCGACGAATTGGCAGCCGCCGTAGTAGCGCTTGCCCGGATAGCCCTCGGCATATTTGTTGGTCATGATCGACCCCTGTGCCTCGAGCACGGCACGCGAGACGATATTTTCCGAGGCAATCAGCTCGATCTCGTGGCGCTGGCGGCCGAGTTCGTTGCGGATTGCGCCGAAAATCTCGGGGTCGGCATCGGCAAGCGTGGTTTCGAAAAAGGATTCGAATTTGTTCGACACTGCCGCTGCTGTTGCCATGGGCTGAAATCCTCAAGGTTCGGGGTCTGTCGCGCCATTAACACAGTTGCTTTCGGCCCGCCACGTTTGCAGCGCGAAATTTGCTAGCCGGATTGCGCCAGAGAGACTGGCAGCCTCTATTTCCTTGCCTGCCGGCCCTTCAGCAGGGCCTCGGTGAGCGTGATCTCGGTGAACAGCGCCTGCATCGTATGGTCGTTAATCTGGCCGCTGCGAAACATTGCGCGAACCGCTGCGCGTTCGGCCTCAATGCCCGCCAGCCTCAATTCGAGCTCCAGCCGTCCGGCCTCGCGGGCCTCGGCGCGCGCCTCGTCGGCCTCGTCGGAGGCAGCGATGCGGCGACGGTAGCCGGCGACGATGCTGTCGGCGGCGGCAAGCCGGGCGCCGGGTGTTTCCCCTTCATCGCTGTCGGTCGCGCCGGCCATGCTCTCGATGCGGGCGATGGCGGCCTTGGCCGCGCCCACGCGCGCAAAACGCTCCTCGGCAGCGCCAGGATCCTCGCCCGGCTCGACCAGCCCGCGTGCCACCTTGGGCAAGGCAAGGCTGGCAATGAGCAATGAGCAGATGATGACGCCTGCGGCGAGGAAGATCACCACGTCGCGCGCCGGAAAGGGCGAACCATTCGGCGTGGTGAGCGGCAGCGACAGGATGCCGGCCAGCGTGATGGCGCCGCGCACGCCGGCAACAGAGCCGGCGATCCGGACCCGCAGCCCGAACGGCTCGGCCTTCTGCTCGCGTAATCGCGCCGAGACGCGCGTCGCGATGTCGCCGACCCAGATCCACAGGAAGCGCAGCCCGATCAGGCATAGTGTCAGCGCGACCACCGTGGCGATTGGCTGGATGACCGGATAGCGGCTGCCGAGCTCAGGCGGCACGTTGCCGATGATTTCGGGAAGCTGCAACCCGAGCAGGATGAACAGCGCGCCGTTGAAGACGAAGGATAGCGTCGTCCACAGCGATACGGTCTGTATGCGCGCCGAGACGCCGAGAAAGCGGAAAATCCCGGAGCCGCCGGTGAGCACTCCGGCCGTGACCGCCGCCAGAATGCCCGAGGCGCCGACATTCTCGGCGCCGAGATAGGCGATGAACGGCAGCAGGACCATGACCAGCACCTGCGCCTCGGCCGGCACGCCGCCGATACGGTTCAGCAATTGCAGCACCTTGGCGGCGACGAACAAGGCAGCCACGCCGGCCAGGATGCCGGCAGCGACGGCATAGAGGAAAGTCACGGACGCCGCGACGAAGGAGAAGCTGCCGGTCAAGGCAGCTGCCACCGCAAAGCGGAACATCGCGAGGCCCGACGCATCGTTGAGCAGCGCCTCGCCCTCCAGGATGTGCATCAGCCGGGCCGGGACCAGGCTCTTGTCGACGATCGAGGAGACGGCCACCGCATCCGTTGGGGACAGCACCGCAGCAAGTGCGAAAGCGACGACGAGCGGGATGCTCGGGACAAGCCAGTGCAAAGCGTAGCCGAAGCCGACAATGGTGAAGAAGACCAGCCCGATGGCGAGGTCGAGGATCGGCCCGCGCAGCGCGATCAGTTCGCGCTTGGGCGCACCATAGGCGTCGCTGAACAACAGCGGTGGGATGAACACCAGCAGAAACAGCTCGGGATCGATCTCGACATGCATTCCGCGCACCGGCCAAGCCAGTGCCGCGCCGATGGCGATCTGCAGCACAGGTAGCGGAACCCGCACCGGCCGGACCAGCGCGCCCGAAACGGCGACGAAGATGAGCACGACCAGAATGAACATTGCGACATGCATGATGCGATTTCCGAATACGGCACCGCGCGTTCTTTTGCCGGCGATCAGTCCAGCAAAGCTTGCCGCGAAAGACTCGGCAACGAAAAAGGCCGCCCTTCCGGCGGCCTTTTGCAAATGAGCTCAACTGCTTAGAGCGCGGATGTGATCTGCAGCTCGTTGGCTCCGTCGAGGCCGTAAATGTCGTCACGGAACTGGACCACGCCCGGCCCTGTCGACCAGGCCGAGACGTAGAGAAAATAAACCGGCACCGGATTGGTGACCTGCACCGGCGTGTTCTCCCCGGTCTTGATCGCCGCCTCGAAATGCTGGCGATCCCAGCCCGGCGTGTCGCGCAGAATCCAGGTGACGAGGTCGCGCACGTTCTGAACCCGCACGCAGCCAGAGGAATCGAAGCGCATCAGCTTGCCGAACAGGCTCTGCTGCGGCGTGTCGTGCATGTAGACGCCGTCCGGGCTGGGGAAATTGATCTTGACCGAGGCCATCGCGTTGCCGGAACCGGGATCCTGGCGGAAGCGGTATTTGGCGGCATCGTCGGTCGACCAGTCGACCGTCATTGGGTCGACCTCGCTGCCGTCCGGCGCAAACAGGCGGATATGGCTGTCCTTGAGATAGTTGGGGTCCTTCCGCATCAGCGGAATGATATCCTTGCGCACGATCGAGACCGGCGCGTTCCAGTACGGATTGACGATGATTTCGTTGATCTTGGAATTGACGATCGGCGTCTGGCGATCGATCTTGCCGACGATTGCGGTGTGGCGCAGCACAACGCGGTCGTTCTCGACAGCCTCGATCTGCGCCGCCGGGATGTCGACCAGAACATAGCGGTTGCCAAGCGTGCCGGCCCGCTCACGCAGCCGTTGCAGATTGGTCTGGAGCTGACCAAGCCGAACCGGCGCCGACACGTTCATTGCCGCGAAAGTATATTTGCCCGTGGTTCCGTCGGCCGGCAAGCCGTGCCGCAACTGGAAGCGCTTAAGCGCCGAGTCGACGTAAGAATCGAACGCTTCCGAGAGCCCGGCGCTCTGCGCCAGATCGCCCGATATCATCAAGCGCCTGCGCAGCGGCACCACATCGGGATCCTCGACGCCAAGCTGCAGCTTCTTGGTGTCTGGAACCTGTTCCCAGCCGCCTTGCGCGACGATATTCTGATACTGCATGATCGCCTGCTCGGTGAAGGACACCGTCTGCAGGCTGAAGATCGGCAGCGTCGAGGCAACCTTGCCGCCTTCGCTGGCACGCGCATCGAATTGGTCGTCCCAATTGCCGCGCGCCGAGGATTTCAGGATATCCCCGATCACATCCTGTGCACTGGCGCGGCCGGCGACCATTGCGGCTGCGAGCGCGGAGGCTCCTGAAAGGAAGAAACGGCGGCTGGTTCTCATGGACGTTCCAGACATTCTTGCTACAATTCAACCCACCGGGCGGTCTCGCCCGCACTCTAGAGTTGGCTTCTTAACAATTAGCCAACCATGGCCCGCATCACTTCGGTGTAAAACCACATGGGAAGTGACTTGAGCACAGGACAAATGCACGGCTTTGGCCCCAGCATCACCCGCATCTTCGGTTCCATTGGAATATGGCGGCAACGTGGCTGTTGCTCGAATTTGGATCGGCCGGCCTGACGAAACGGCAAGACCGGTGCTCGGCACCGGCCTTTGGTCCACTCCGCGGCAGCACTTCCGTAGTCCAGCTTCAAATCTAGATGCGGCGGATGCGATTACATTCGGTAGGCGATGGTATCGTTCCAGAACCGATCCAGGCGCTGCAGGGCGCGGTTCATCTGCTTGAACTCCTCCGTGTTGATGCCGCCAACCTGCTCGATCGAACCGACATGGCGCTCGTAGAGGCCGGCGACGACTTCCGCCACCTCATTGCCCTTCGGCGTCAGCGAAACCCGCACCGAACGGCGGTCGATGCGCGAGCGCTGGTGGTTGATGAAGCCGAGATCGACCAGCTTCTTCAGATTGTAGGAGACGTTCGAGCCGAGATAGTAGCCACGCGAGCGCAGTTCGCCGGCGGTCAGCTCCGAATTGCCGATGTTGAACAGGAGCAGCGCCTGGATGGCGTTGATGTCGGAGCGACCGTTGCGGTCGAATTCGTCCTTGATCACATCAAGCAGACGGCGATGCAGCCGCTCGACCAGCTGCAGCGATTCCATGTACAGCGAACGGATCGCCTCGCGGCGGTCATCGGATACGTTGGCGGTCTTCGCCGCCGGACGCGAATTGATCATTGTCTTTGCCTCTCGTTTGTCGCCCGGTGATTTTTTGTTCTTCACCTTGATCGCGACACTATCGAATACTCATAAAATTCGACTTAAACGCCAAGGCTAACAAGAGCTTACCGGTAAGGGGTTTCGAAAGAGGCTTAACGGACGGTCACCTGAGCAAGGATAATTAACCTAAAGATTTAGCCAACGATCCTGGCCGGAATTGCTATCGCCGGGGTTGCCGCTTCTGGATCCAGATCACCACGCGGAACACTATGTAGAGCAGCGCCACCGCAAGGTGCGAGGCGACGATCAGCGGCCGGTGGCCGAACAACTCGGGGAAGCCAGCATACATGACGCACTCGGTCACCGCGCAGATGAACCAGATCACCGGCCCCCAGGACGCCAGCATCCACAGGCCGGCGGCAGCGAACGGAAAAAACACCGCCAGCACCACCGCCGCCACTTGCCAGTGTACCGGCATCAGGTCGAAGCGCCACAACGGGCCGGGGTAAAAGCCGATCAGCCGGATCCAGTACAAGATGCCGAACAGCAGACAGTAGCCGGCGATGACGCGCTGGAACCAGGCGAAGATGACCTCGATCGTCGAGGGCTGCAGCACCACGCGTCTCGAGGCGACCTCGCTCACAGCTTCAGTTCCCGTTCGCCGAGCGATGCGAAATAGGCGTCGACGTTGGCGGCGCTGACGTCATCGATACCTGCCGGCCGCCATTGCGGCGTCGAGCCTTTATCGATGATGGCGGCGCGGATACCTTCATAGAAGTCGTGCCCGGCAAGCATGCGGTTGAGGATACGGAACTCCATTTTCATGCACTCGTCCATCGACAACGTCTGCCCGGCGCTAATCTGGCGCCATGCAACATGCAGGCTGGTCGGTGAACGTGTGCGGATGGTGGCCAGCGTCTTTGCCGCGAACTCGTCGGCAGCGGCTGCCCGCTCCAGACTGGCGACGATATCGGCCAGCGACGGCTGCGCGAAATGCCGGGCGATGGCTTCCAGCGTCGGCCTGTCGGTCTCGCGCCTGGCCGGGACGAAGCAGCCGCGCAGCACCGATTCCGGGTCGCCGCTTTCCGCCAGACGGTCGAGGAAGCCGGCCTGGTCCTCCGCCTTGATCGTATGGGTGGCGAGGCCCGAGCACAAAGCATCGCCATAGCGGATGCGGTTGCCGGTCAGCGCCAGATACATGCCGAAGCTGCCGCCGAGATCCGGCAACAGATGGCTGGCGCCGACATCCGGGAAAAAGCCGATGCCGACCTCGGGCATGGCAAACTGGGCGTTTTCGGTCAGCACTCGCTGCGAACCATGGAAGGAGATACCTACGCCGCCGCCCATGACGATGCCGTCGATCACCGCGACATAGGGTTTCTTGAAGCGGGCGATGCGGGCGTTCAGCCGGTATTCATCGGCGAAGAAATCGACCGGAGGCCTTCCTGCGCGGCCGGCTTCGTAGATGTGGAGGATGTCGCCGCCCGCCGAAAATGCCCTGCCCTCGGCCTTGACGACGACAACGTCGACGCCGTCGTCGCGCTCCCAACTGCGCAGCGCCTTGTCCAGCGCCTTGACCATGCGGTGGGTTACGGCATTGAGCGCCTGCGGCCGCGTCAGCGTGACGACGCCAGCCCTGCCCAATCTTTCGAAGCGAATCTCGTCGCCTCCGCCAAAATCCATCGCCAGAGAATCCCTCCCCGCGCCCGCCGGGAGTGAAGTGCTAAAGCGTGGCGCATGGCCGCGTCAATGGCGGCGGCCAATCCGCTGCATGGTCGTCGGCGTCACCCAGTGCTAATGCTGGCGCTTTGAACCGGAAGGTTGAACCATGCCTTGGTTGCCGCGCCTTGCTGTTATGGTGGTCGGCCTGATCGCTGCGAACACTCCTCCCGTATCGGCCGAAACCGTCGACGAGCTCTATCAATCGCAGACCATCGTCACCGGCCAGGGCGAGGTCAACAGGCAGATCGGCTTCAAGGCCTGCCTCGATGCGGTGCTGGTTCGTGTGTCCGGCGATCAGCGGCTGCCGAAGAGAACTGAGATGGCGGCGCTGCGCGACAAGGCCGGCAGCTTCGTTGCCGAATTCCGCTATCGCGACCGTCTCGAAGGCATTCCAATCCATGACGAACAAGGCACCCATGACCGGCCGCATGATCTCACTTGTCTGTACAGGCCTGACGTTATCGATCCGGTGCTTGCCGCGCTTGGCAGCAAACCATGGCTTGGCGAGCGGCCACGCCTGGCAATTTTCCTGGCGGCGGAGCAAGGCACAAGGCAGTTCATGCTGACCGCCGACGATGAGCGCGGGGCGGCGATGCGCGAATCCTTCGTCAATGCCACCGGTCCGCTGGTCATGCCGATTGTGTTTCCCGAAGCGTCACTGCTGTCGGCCTCGAAGCTTGACGACCAGGCCCTGCGCCATGCCGATATCACGACGCTGGACCAGCTTGCCAGGAAGGCCGGAGCCGACCAGGCGCTCGCCGGCAGTATCGTCTGGAGCGACAAGGAACTGGGCTGGATAGCCGACTGGCGGCTTGCCTTGAATGGCAAGAGCTACAATTGGCAAGTGCGCGGCGTCAGCTTCGACGAGGCATTCCGCGTCGCCATGCGGGGTGCTGCGCAGATCCTGTCGGGCAATGGCCAACCAGAATAGCGCCCGACAGGACCCTGGCACAATCGTGTCGCATTGGTCAGCAGCGGAAGCTCGTGGTAAAAGCCGCCCGATCCGGAGTTTTTGCGATGAACAAATTCACCCCTGCAAAGCCTGCCGGCGCGCGCAGCGTCGACGAGATCACCGGCAGCCGGCGTCTGCGGCGCATGCGCAAGGCCGATTGGTCGCGCCGCCTTGTCCAGGAGAACCGGCTCTCGGTCGACGATCTGATTTGGCCGATCTTCGTCGTCGACGGCAGACAACTGCGCGAACCGATCGCCGCCATGCCCGGCGTGTTCCGCCTGTCGCTCGACCTCGCCGTCAAGGAGGCTGAGCGCGCGGCCAAGCTTGGCATTCCGGCGATCGCCACTTTCCCCAATGTGGAGCTCGGCCTGCGCGATCAGACCGGTTCGCACATCCTCGATCCGGAAAACATCATCAACCGCGCCACCCGCGCCATCAAGCGGGCGGTGCCGGAGATCGGCATCATCACCGACGCGGCGCTTGACCCGTTCACCTCGCATGGCCATGACGGCATCTTGCGCGAGGGCATTATCGTCAATGATGAAACGGTGGAGCAAGTGACGGCGGCGGCCGTCATCCAGGCGGCGGCGGGGGCCGACATCATTGCCCCCTCGGACATGATGGACGGCCGGATCGGTGCCATCCGCGATGCGCTCGACGCCAATGGATTTCAGGATGTGGCGATCATGTCCTATGCGACCAAGTTCGCATCCGCTTTTTACGGCCCCTACCGTGAGGCGGTCGGCACCGCCGGCCTGCTCAAGGGCGACAAGAAGACCTATTATATCGATCACGCCAATTCCGACGAAGCGGTGCGCGAGGCCGAGCAGGATCTGGCCGAGGGCGCCGACATGCTGATGGTCAAGCCCGGCCTGCCCTATCTCGACATCATCCGCCGGCTGAAAGTCGAGTTGCAGATGCCGACCTTTGCCTATCAGGTCTCGGGCGAATATTCGATGATCAAGGCCGCCGCCGCCAATGGCTGGATCGACGGCGAAAAGGCGATGCTGGAATCGCTGCTCGCCTTCAAGCGCGCCGGCTGCGACGGCATCCTGACCTACTTCGCGCCGGAAGTGGCGGCGATGCTCAAGGGGTGATGCGCCTTTGTAGCGTCTACATCGAGTTGTGTTCGTTCGTCCAAAGCGCGACATGGAACGCCGCAGGACATCGCTTCAAGTTTACGCTGCCCCTCGTTGCCCTGCCGGGCATTTCTCCCTGTAAAGTGGCAGGGAGAAAGACGCGTTCGTAAAAGATTTCACCAATCTCCAGCGTTGCAAAAACATCGACGTTGCGGCCAGCCCCTTCTCCCCGTCACTATACAGGGAGAAGCTGCCGGCAGGCGGATGACGGGCGGCGCCGACATTGAGATTGGTTATTCCAATATGATTTGGAAGCGATTGCCCCGCCGGCGATTCAAAATACCGCTTGCAAAATGCAATCAGTTAAGCTACCCCAATAACTGCTTGCATCTCACAATTGGCTATCGAGGAGGCTCCCATGTCCAAGCTTCGCGTCAGCGCCTTCACCCTGTCGATCGACGGCTTCGGCGCCGGTCCCGACCAAGACCTGAAGAACCCGCTGGGTGTTGGCGGAGAAGCCCTGCACGAATGGATGTTCGGCACCCGCACCTTCCGCAAGATGGTCCTCGGCAAGGATGGCGGGACCACGGACACCGACGAGGCGTTCGCGGCACGCAGCTTCGAAAATGTCGGCGCATGGATCCTCGGCCGCAACATGTTTGGGCCGATCCGCGGCGAATGGCCGGATGACAGCTGGAAAGGCTGGTGGGGTGACAACCCACCCTACCACGTGCCGGTCTTCGTGCTCACGCACCATGCGCGTGATCCTATTGTCATGGAGGGCGGCACGACCTTCTATTTCGTGACCGACGGCATCCACCCAGCGCTGGAGAAGGCGAAGGCAGTGGCTGACGGTAAGGATATACGGCTGGGCGGCGGCGTTTCTACGATCCGGCAATATCTCAAGGAAAAGCTCATTGACGAAATGCATCTGGCGATCTCACCGGTCCTGCTAGGCGCCGGCGAGAGCCTTTTTGCCGGCATCGACATGCCCAAGCTCGGCTATCGCTGCAGCGAGCAGGTCGCGACGCCGAAGGCCACGCATGTCATCATCGAGCGCACCTAGCTTGTTGCAGGGTGCCGCCATGGAGCGGCGCCCTCCTCGCCGCTTTAGTCAGTACTTCTCCGGCACATACTGTTTGCGCGGCAGTACCTGGCGCTCGTATTCGGGATTGAAGACGCGCTCCGCAGTGTGATCTCCTCGTGCGGCACCTCCTCATAGGGCACCTGCTTGAGCAGATGGTCGATGCAGTTCAGCCGTGCCTGTTTCTTGTCGTTGCCCTCGACGATGAACCACGGGGCTTCCGGGATATTGGTGCGGGCGAACGTTTCTTCCTTGGCCTTGGTGTACTGCTCCTAGCGCACGCGCGACTGGAGGTCCATCGGCGACAGTTTCCATTGCTTCATTGGGTCATGGATGCGCATCAAAAAGCGCATCTGCTGCTCCTCGTCGGTGATCGAAAACCAGTATTTGACAAGCGTAATGCCCGAGCGGACCAGCATGCGTTCGAAATCCGGAACGTCGCGGAAGAACTCCTCGACCTGATCCCGGCTGGGCAAAGCCCATTACCCGCTCGACGCCGGAGCGGTTGTACCAGGAGCGGTCGAACAGCACGATCTCGCCGCCGGCCGGCAGATGCGGAACGTAGCGCTGGAAATACCATTGCGACTTCTCGCGCTCGGTCGGCGCCCCACTATTGCGCTGGCTGTGCGTTTCAATCCGCAAGATGTGATCGAGCTTGCCCTGCGGAACGGGCGACAAGCGGAACGAATTATCCTACAAATAGCCGGTTCATTGAGGGCTGTCGTCTGCAACGCCCTTTCCCGATAAATTGTGAGGATACGACATGGAATACCGCACTCTCGGCCGTTCCGGGCTGAAGGTTTCGACGCTGACCATGGGCACCATGACGTTCGGCGGCGGCGGCGCGTTTTCGGCGGTCGGCAAGACCGACCTCGACGAGGCGCGCCGGATGATCGACCTTTGCATCGATGCCGGCGTCAATGTCATCGACACCGCCAACGTCTATTCGAACGGCGTGTCGGAAGAGATCATCGGCGAGGCGCTCGGCGGCAAGCGCAAGGGCGACGTGCTGATCGCCTCCAAGGCGCGCATGCGGATCGGCAAAGGCCCCAATGATGAAGGCCTGTCGCGCTACCATCTGATCCGCGAATGCGAGAGGAGCCTGAAGCGGCTCAGGACGGATGTCATCGACATCTATTTCCTGCACGAGTGGGATGGCCTGACACCGCTTGAGGAAACCATCGCCGCGCTCGACACGCTGGTCGCGCAGGGCAAGGTCCGTTATGTCGGCTGCTCCAATTATTCCGGCTGGCAAGTGATGAAGGGGCTGGGGATCAGCGACCGTCATCACCAGCCGCGCTTCGTCACCCAGCAGATCCATTACACGTTGGAAGCGCGCGAGGCCGAGTATGAATTGTTACCGATCTCGGTCGACCAGGGGCTCGGCGTGCTGGTCTGGAGCCCGCTTGCCGGCGGGTTGCTGTCCGGCAAATACCACCGTGACCAGCCGACCGCCCGCCAGCTCAGCGGCTGGTCGGAACCGCCGATCCGCGACGAGGACCGGCTGTGGCGGATCGTCGACACGCTGATCGATATCGGCAATAATCACGGCGTGTCGGCGGCGCAGGTGGCGCTCGCCTGGCTGCTCGGCCGGCCCGCTGTCAGTTCGCTGGTGATCGGCGGACGAACCGAAGCCCATTTCAAAGACAATATCGCCGCTGCAAGCCTTGTGCTTGCCGATGAGGAGCGCACACGGCTCGATGTGGTCAGCAGGCCGCCCGTGCTCTATCCCTACTGGCACCAGCAATTCACGGCAAAGGACCGGTTCGGGCCGGCCGATCTCGTTCTCGACCGCGACGGCGCCTGAAAAGCCGGGCTCTCCGGACTGCGCCGAGATATGGAGCCCGATCGTGCCTTGCGGTGTTGTGTTTGCGGTCCAATGCTCCTAGGCAAAGGCCAAGCACAACGAAAGGAAACGATATGGCACGAGCACCGAACTACGGTCAGGAACGCAAGGAACGCGACCGGCAGAAGGCTGCCAAGAAGGCGGAAAAGCTGGCTGCCAAGGTCGCAGCCAAGGAGCGATCGAAGCCCGAGGGCGAGAGCGAGTCCCAAACCAAAACCGAAACGGCAGAGTGATGATATCCGGGCTGTCAGGCGGGCCGGGCCTCGGTCAAATCCCGCTATGCCTCAGGCAGGCGCCTTGTCGCTGACGAAGACGTTCACTTCACGAGCGGCGGCAATGAAGGCCCGTCTTGCGTTCATGGCCGGCTTGTCGCCGGCCAGCGCATCATGACAGGCTTGCAACGCTTCGCGGTGCTTGGGGCTGCGCTTGCCGGGCCAATTGTTGAGGAGGTAGTCGGAAGCCTCGCGGGCCGTACGCAAGAGCTGATTGCTTCCCGCCGCGCCCTTGACGGTCACGGGTGTGTCAAATCGGTTGTTTTCCATCGCCGCTCTTACGCCATCGGCATTTGCGAAGCGAGACCGAAAGTAGCATTCTTCGCTCATCTGCTCTTTTCGTGATCAATGGCAGCCGATCCTCACTCAAGCGACGACGGCAAATCCCCGGGCGCGCAGGCCGCGCCGGTCGTTGCGCAGCGAGGTCACCAGCCGGTCGCGGCTGCCGATGATATGGGCCGAAAGCAGGCGGGCGGCGCTATCGGCATCGCCGGCCCGCACCGCCGACAGAATGGCATGGTGTTCGGCCCAGGCACGGCCGAGCGCTGCCTCGTCGCGAACCTCGAGCCAGCGGGCGCGCGACAGGCGTGTCATCGCATCGCGAACCGCTCTGAACAGGAACTCGTTGCCGGATAGACGCGCCAACTCGATATGAAAATCCCTGCCGACGCGATGCCATTCCTCGCGCGGCGTCTTGTCGTCGCAAGAATCGAGCATCGCCTCGATGATTTCGACGGCACTTCTGTCCTGCAAGGTGCAAGTTAGTCTGAGTGCCGCGACCTCGACCGCCTCGCGATAGACGGCGATCTGCTCCAGCTCGGCAAGATTGATTGGCGAGACCGTCCAGCCGCGGCCGTCGCGGCAGATCAGGCCTTCGGTCTCGAGCCGCAGCAACGCAGCCCTGACCGGCGTGCGCGAGGCGCCGAAGCGGCTTTCGACCCAGCGCTCCGTCAGCCGCTCGCCGGGACCAATCTCGAGCCCGAGGATCATCTCGCGAAGCTGCTTTTCGACGTTCTGCATCTGCGACATTGGCGTTCCGTTCAGGTCATTCGTTCCGGCAATCGGGTCACTGGCCGGCGTTGGCCGATCACGCCGGCCTTTGTCGATCATGTTTGAGAGGCCCGCATTGACAGCGACGGGGCTTGCGTTCATGACAGATACCAGCTTGGTATCCCAAATAGGTATCCACAGCAAGTTTCATGCAAGCTGGCCGGACAGGACAGACATGCCGCAAGACGCCAACCGCGCCACGCACAACGTCCACTGGCGCCGCAATCTCGCCGGGTGTTTTGCCGGCTCGTTCACCACGCTTGTAGCGATGACGCTGCTGTTGCCCTTCCTGCCGCTTTACGTCGAGCAGCTGGGCGCAGAGGGCCATGCGGCGATCGTGCAGTGGTCGGGCGTCGCCTACGGCGCCACCTTCCTTGCCGCCGCGCTGGTCGCGCCCCTGTGGGGGCGGCTAGGCGACCTCTACGGCCGCAAACTGATGCTGGTGCGCGCCAGTTTCGGCATGGCGCTGTGCATGTCGCTGACCGGCATGGTGCAGACTGTCTGGCAATTGGTGCTCTTGCGCCTGCTGATCGGCTTTGCCGGCGGCTATTCTTCGGGCTCGACCATCCTGGTTGCCATGCAGACGCCGAAGGATCGCTCCGGCTGGGCGCTGGGCGTGCTGTCGGCCGGTATCACCGCCGGTGCCCTGGTCGGTCCGCTGCTTGGCGGCGCGCTGCCGCCGCTGATTGGCATCCGCGCCACATTCCTGCTCGCCGGCGGCGTCATTTTCCTGGCTTTTCTGGCAACCACCTTGCTGATCAAGGAGGCGCCTCGCCCGGTTGCCGCCAAGGCCGCGTCAGAAGAAAAAGTGAAAGACAGCTGGTCGCAGATTCCCGACAAGCGCCCCGTCGTCGCCATGCTCGCGACCGGCATGCTGTTGAGTTTCGCCACCATGTCGATCGAGCCGATCATCACCGTCTATGTCCAGCAGCTCATCGAAGACCAGAGCCAGGTCACGCTGGTCTCCGGCATCGTCATGTCCGCGGCAGCGCTCGGCGCCATCCTGTCGGCGTCGCGGCTCGGCAAGCTCGCGGACCGTATCGGCCACTGGAACGTCATCGTTGCCGCACTCGCCGTCTCGGCGCTGCTGCTGATCCCGCAGGCCTTCGTTACCCAGGGCTGGCAACTCGTCGTCCTGCGTTTCCTGATGGGCCTGGCGCTTGGCGGTCTTTTGCCCTGCATCACCAGCGTCATCCGCCACAATGTGCCCGACGGGGTCGGCGGCAATGTGCTGGGCTTGTCGATCTCGGCGCAATATGTCGGGCAGGTCGCCGGACCGTTGCTCGGCGGCTTTGCCGGCGGCCATTTCGGTATGCGCTCGGTGTTTCTCGGCACATCCATTCTGATGGCGGGCGGAGCGGCCTATAACTGGCTGGTCCAGTCGCGCCGCGAGCGCGACATGCTGGCGGAAGCCGGCAAATCCTGACACGGTTCGCAGCACTATCTCAGGCGGTCGCCAGGAATCACGGAGGCGTGGACATGAGCACGGATGAACACGCGGCAGGCGGCCGCATTCTGGTTTTTGCCGGCGGCCTATGCGGCGCGGCTGGCGTGGCGCTTTCGGCGGCGGCGGCGCATCTCGGCGGCGCTTTCTTCGGTACGGCCGCATCCTTCCTGCTCTTGCATGCGCCGGTCTTCCTTGCCGTCGGGCTGCTCGGTGGCAATAGCATCCTGCGAACCGGAAGCCTCATCCTTCTCGTCGGGCTTCTGCTGTTCTCGGGAGATCTTTTGGCCCGCGACTTCCTTGGCTCGCGGCTGTTCCCGATGTCGGCGCCGATCGGCGGCACGTTGCTCATCGGCGGCTGGCTGATGATGGCCGCCTCGGCGCTGGTGCGGCCGCGCCCTTGACGCGGCAGCCAGGTTCGCCGGTTCTGTCAGTCTTGGCGACGTTCGGGCCGGACTTGGCCGTCGCGTTTGGCCGTTTTGACCACACGCCGCCGCTCCGGCCGTTCGGTGGCCGGCGATATGCCCCAATAATTGCGATAGATGTCTTCGAACAGATGCTTGATCGGGTGCATGGCTTAATCTCCTTTTTGAATCGATCCAATCAGCGGGCACAAAAAATAGGCCGCCGATCAGCTCCGCTTGCGTCCTACGAGGAAACGCAGGTCGCGAATCCACGGACCGGTCCTGTCGCGCCCCTTGCGGGCCTCCGCGCTCGAGCGGATGCTCCAGTCGTTCCGGTAAATGTCCTCGAACAGATAATTGACGGGGTGCATGGCACTCTCCTCTTGTATCGATGCAATGTGCGGGCAAAACCGCTCTTGGATCGATTCAAGAATATGCGTCACAGCATAAATGTCAAGCAAAAATTTGAATCGATCCAAGGAAGATGTTAGGTAATCGGCACTACTGTCGGACAGGAGTCCTGGAGACGAACAAATGACATCACCCACCGAGGGCAGCAGGAGGCCCATCCGGCTGGCAGACATCGCCAAAGCCGCGGGCGTATCGCACGGCACTGCCTCCAATGCCTTCAGCCGTCCCGAAATCGTGCGCGAGGAAGTCCGCGAGCGGGTCAAGGCGGCGGCCGAGGCGCTGGGCTACGCCGGCCCGGATCCCAAGGGCCGGCTGCTGCGCGCCGGCAAGGTCAATGCAATCGGCGTCGCCACAACCGAGCCGCTGTCCTATTTCTTCGACGACCCGTTTGCCCGCGTGATGATGGCCGGCATCTCGGAAGCCTGCGACGCCACCGGCGCGGGGATAGCCCTCGTGTCGGCTGGCAACGAGGAAAAACTTGCCTGGAATATCCAGAGCGCCCTCGTGGACGGCTTCATCCTTTTCTGCATCGAGGGCGGTCCGCGTCTCGTTGAGCTGACGCGCGAACGAAAGCTCCCCTTCGTCGCGCTCGAGCTCGGCTCGCAGGACGAGACGGTCTCGGCGATCAGTATCGACAATGTTGCCGGCGGCCGGCTCGCGGCGCGCCATCTGGCGGAACTTGGACATCGCCGCTTCGCCGTGCTGTCGCTGGCCTTCGCCGACGACAGCACCGGTCTTGTCTCGCCCGAGCAGGTCCGGACCGCGGTCTATACCGGAACCCGTGACCGCCTCCTCGGCTATTTCGAAGAGCTTTCCCGGTTTGGTGTCGACACCGCCAAGGTGCCGGTCTACGAGACGGAAAACGATAAGGCGAGCACAAGGGCCGGTCTCGAAACCATCTTCGCCTCGGCGGAACCGCCGACCGCCATCCTGGCGATGTCGGACCGGATCGCGATGGTCGCGTTGGAATGGCTCAACGCACGGGGCATCGCGGTTCCCCGCGATGTTTCCGTCGTCGGCTTCGACGGCGTGCCTGAAGCCGCAACTTGCGAGCCTCCGCTCACCACCATCGCCCAGCCGATCGCCGAGATCGGCCGCCGGGCAGCGCGAAGAATCCTCGACTTCGACGGCACCGTGCGGCGAGAAACGCTCGACGTCGAACTTGTCGTCAGGGCATCGTCCGGACCGCCGCCAAGTACAGGCTGACTGGGGCAGATCGGCTCCAAATCTTACCTATTGGCCGCCATGGGACCGATGCCAAAGGATGGACGGACAGGCGGCGCCTCGTTGCGGACCGGCTTGCCCTTGCCGGACCAGCCGATGGCGGACAGCCACTCCAGATAGAAGGCGAGCGCGAACTGCATGGCGATGCCGGCGGCGAGCAGCAGACTGTCATAGGCAATGCCGCCCGGGTTGATCAGCTTCATCACCTGCGCCGCCATGGCAATCACCGTGCCGGCAATGAAAACCGGCAGCGAGCGTTTGCCCAATATGGCGAGCGGATTGTCGCGGCCGGTGCGGAACAGGTTCGAGACGAAAGGCAAGGCGACGACCAGATAGCTCATCGCCAGGATGTGCAGCAGCCGCGGCAACGACAGGAACGTCTTGTCGAAACCGGTCAGCACCACCGGCAGGTCAAGCCATGACACATGCCCCCACAGCGGGCTGTGCACCCAGACGAGCGCCGTCAGCACATAAGCGGACGCCGCGCCGACCAGCCAACGATTGACCGGGATGGTGCCGCCGCGCCGCACATGCAACACGCTGGCCATGCCGATATTGAACAGCAATTGCCATGACAGCGGATTGAGGAACCAGAAACCGGGCTCCGGGTAGTTCGGCGGCGCGATCTGGTAGATACCGGCAATCAGCCAAAGGGCTGCGGATACTGCGAGCGCCGCCAGTGGCCGGTAGCTGATGAACAGCAGGAAGACCGGCGCCATCAACAGCAGCGCCGCATAGACCGGCAGTATGTTGTTGTAACCGAGCTGATGGCCGAGCGTGACGATGCCGACCAGGACTTGTGGCGGGTTCCTGACGAGCGGCTCGATGTTGATCAGCGTCAGAAGATCCGGCCGTTTCGCAAACACCGCCGCCGCGCAGAAGATAGCCATGACCACCATCGTCGTGACGATGTGGGTGACATAGAGCACACCGGCGCGGCGCCACATTTTCAGTGTTGCAATCAGCCGGTTTCCCGGCTGGAACTTAGTGCCGTAGGCGAGAGCGACTGACATGCCGGAGATCAGCACGAAGGCCTCGGCCGCATCTGAAAACCCGAAATTCTTGTAGGTCAGGGTTTCGAACACGGTGCCCGGCACGTGGTCGACGAATATGGTCAGGAGGGCGAGAGCCCGGAACACATCAATACGCGTATCGCGTTCCGGCGAAACTGGCATGGTCATCGATAAAAGGCCTTAAAGCTGGTTGTTCATGCCCGGCATGCGATCCCTCGGGCGATCACCCGGCGCACACTGCTTCGATCCCCCCGCGGGGATTATATCGGCAAAGAAACGGACTGAAATGCGCCCGGTTCAATCAACTTTCGCGGAGCTTGAAAATATTTTGTTTTGAAGCCGGCAAATTAACGAAAGTAACGCGAAATCAAGAGGATGTGACCATGGCCGAGGAGAGCCTCGAAGACGGTATTCTGCAGGAGAATTCAGGCTTTTTCTACCGGCTCCATCGACCCGCCAACTTACCCGGTGACTGGCTGTTCCTGTTGCATGGATCGGGTGTCGACGAGACGACCTTGCTGCCGCTTGGTCGGCAAATCGCGCCGCATGCGGCGCTGGTTGCGGTCCGTGGCCGCATCCCTCAGGAGGACGGGTTCCGTTGGTTCACGCGAATCACCCCGACGCGATTCGAGCAGGCAAGCATCCGCGCGGAGGCGGAGGCATTCGCGGCCTTCGTCGCCGGCGTCGCGAAGCGCCACAGCCTCGATCTCCGCCACGCGACCTTTCTCGGCTATTCGAACGGCGCCAATTTGGTCTCAAGCGTCATGCTGCTGCATCCGGGCTTCATCGAGCGCGCTGCATTGCTGCGTCCGATGCCGGTGCTCGACGAGGTGCCGCCGGCCGACCTGTCGAAGGCGCGGACTCTGATCGTCGCCGGCGCCGCCGACCTGACCTACGCGCCATTCGCGCCGGTGCTGGCCGCTCTACTGAGCTCGCATGGCGCCAAGGTCGAAACCCACACCATTGCCTCCGGCCATGAAATCGGCGATCCGGACGCCGACATCGTCGGGCAATGGCTGGCGGATCCTGCGGTCGCCGTTGCAGCGTCGGATCGATGAGCCCCGAAGCTACCCTCGCCCCATGCGGTTCCAGGCGTCCAGCCCGGCGATCTTGTAGGCTTCCGCCAGCGTCGGGTAGTTGAAGGTGTTGTTGACGAAGAAGTCGACTGTGCCGCCGAGATTGATGACCGCCTGGCCGATGTGGATGAGTTCGGTCGCGCCCTCGCCGACAATATGGGCGCCGAGCAGACGGCGTGTTTCGATCGAGAACAGAAGCTTCAGGAAACCGGTGTTGACACCCATGATGTGGCCGCGCGATGTCTCGCGGAACCGCGCCACGCCGACCTCGTAGGCGGCACCGCTCTCGCGCACCTGCTCCTCGGATTGCCCGACGGTGGAGATTTCCGGCACGGCGTAGATGCCGTAGGGAAAGGTTTCGGGCGGCGGCGGCAAGGGCACGCCGAAGGCATGGCAGGCGGCCACCCTGCCCTGCTCCATCGAGGTCGATGCCAGGCTCGGAAAGCCGATGACATCGCCGGCGGCATAGATGTTGGGCGCGCTGGTCTGGAAGGTCTGCGGATCGACCTTGATGCGGCCTCGCGAATCAGCCTCGATGCCGACGGCGTCGAGCCCTAAATTGCCGACATTGCCGGTGCGTCCCGCGGCATAAAGCACGATCTCGGAACGTATGGTGCGGCCGTCGGCCAGCGTCACCTCAGCATAGTCGGGTTTCGAGGCGATCTCCTTGACGGCACTGCCCAATCGGATGGTCATGCCGCGGTCGCGCATCTGATGGATGAAGTCGTCGACGATCTCGCGGTCGACGAAATCCAATATCGTGTTGCGCGGCTCGACCAATGTCACCGGAACGTCGAGTGCCGAAAAGATTGTCGCATATTCGACGCCGATGACGCCGGCGCCGATCACCGTCAGCGTGCGCGGTAGCCGATCGAGCTCCAGCATCTCGTCGCTGTCGAAGATCCGTGTCTTGTCGAACGGCACGTCGCGCGGCCGGTGCGGCCGGGTGCCGACCGCGATCAGCGCATGGGCGAAGCCAACCTCGCTGTAGTCGCCGGTGTCGGTGGTCAGGCTGACCTTGTTGGGGCTCAGGAATTTTACCGCGGCGCGCGCACTCTTGACCGTGTTGCGCATGAACTGGTGCTGCAGCACCTCGACCTCATGGTCGAGCGTCTTGTGCAGGCGCTCGACCAGATCGCCGACCGAAATGTCCTGCTTGACGCGGTAGCCGCGTCCATAAAAGCCGCGCTCGCGCCAGCCGGAGAGGTTGAGCACCGTCTCGCGCAACGTCTTCGACGGTATAGTGCCGGTATGCACCGAAACGCCGCCGAGACGCCGGCCCCTGTCGACCACCAGCACTGACTTGCCGAGCTTGGCCGACTGCACCGCGGCGCGGCGCCCGGATGGGCCGCTGCCGATGACCAGCATGTCGTAGTCCATGTCGCCCCGTCCCCTCGGCTCGGCGCGCTTTGTGCGCCGCAGCAAACTAACGCTATCCGCGCCGTGAATTCAACAAGTCAGACGGCCCCAGGCGCTCTGTCGCCATCTACACGGCGGCGAAAGGCTCGATCTTGATTCCGCCGCGAACCTTCACCATTTCATCAATACGCGGCCCGTGCATTAACCCGGGTTCGATTACGAGGAAATGACATGAACGCTCGCGTTCTCGACGGCGAAATCATCACCAGCAGGCTCGAAGATGTCCGCTCTTATGAGGGCGTGCGCACGCGGCGCATTCTCGCTTTCGTCATCGACTATTTCATCGTCGCGCTGCTCACCATTCCATTCGCGATCCTGGTGTTCCTGTTCGGGCTGTTGACGCTCGGCCTCGGCTGGATGCTGTTTTCCATTCTCGTGCCGACCGTCGCCATCCTCTACATCTGGAACACGCTCGGCAGTAAAGACCAGGCCACCACCGGCATGAAGATGATGGGCATCCGGCTCGACCGACTCGACGGCAGCCGCATCGACGGGCTGACCGCCGTCGTGCATTCGGTGCTGTTTTGGGCCGGTAATGTCATCCTTTCGCCGCTGGTCCTGCTGGTGAGCCTGTTTTCCGACCGCAAGCGCACGCTGCACGACCTGCTGCTCGGCACCGTTGTCAGCCGCAGTGGCCGCTGAGCAGACTTTTGAAGCGCGGCCGCAGCCTTTGCGCACAAATGTGAAGACGTCCAATCAACCAGGCTTTCACAATCCTGTTGAATTTTTCGGCGTCCGCGCCAAAGGTAGAGCGATTCGCAGGAGTATTTCCAAGGCTCGATGACGCAGCACCCGACCCAGTCGCCGCAGTTCTTTCTGACCGCGCCCTCGCCATGTCCCTATCTCGAGGGCCAGTTCGAGCGCAAGGTGTTCACACACTTGGTCGGCGACAAGGCCCCCGAGATGAACGATCTGTTGACGCAGGGCGGTTTCAGGCGCTCGCAGAACATCGCCTACAGGCCGGCCTGCGAGACCTGCCGCGCCTGTGTGTCCGTGCGCATCCTGGCGCAGGAATTCACCGCCAGCCGCAACATGAAACGGGTCATACAGCATAATTCGGATCTGGTCGGCGCCATGCACGACGCCGAACCCTCCACCGAACAGTATTCGCTGTTCCGCAGCTATCTCGACGTCCGCCACCGCCGTGGCGGCATGTCTGACATGACCGTGCTCGACTACGCCATGATGGTCGAGGATACCCATGTCGACACCAAGGTCATCGAATACCGTCGCCGCGGACCTGACAGCTTCATTACCGGCAAGGGCCAGGGCGAACTGATCGCCGTGGCGCTTACCGACAAGATGGCCGATGGCCTGTCGATGGTCTATTCCTACTTCAACCCGGACTTCGAGGACCGTTCGCTCGGCACCTTCATGATCCTCGATCACATCGCCCGCGCCAGGGCGATGGGCCTGCCCCATGTCTACCTGGGTTACTGGGTCAACGGCTCGCGCAAGATGAATTATAAGATGCGCTTCCAGCCGCAGGAGCATCTCGGCCCGAAAGGCTGGGAACGCTACAATCACGAAGCGGTTTCGCGCTGATCTTCGCTTTCGGTATTCACTCTTAAATTGTTTCGAGGAGGATGCCGCTGGGCTTCCGGCCGATCGGCTGGGAAACCGGGCGGGTCAATTTTGCGCCTCCAAGCCTACGCGAGAATTGCCGCATGTCTTCCCACAACGACCAGAGAGGCCTTCTGATCACCGCCATCGGCGGGCTGACGCTGACCGTCGACATTCCGCTGATCCGGCTCGCCGACGGCGAGGCGTGGACGATCCTGCTGTTGCGCACCGGCACGACCTTCGTCGCCACGCTTATCATCTGGGCCGCCTGGCGATCGCTGAGCGCAAAGGCACCGCAGCTTGTACCGGGCTGGTCAGGGCTCATCGTTGCCGGCCTCTACGGGCTCGGCTCGATCGCCTTCATCACCGGTGTCTACAATACCTCGACAGCCAACCTCGTTTTCATCCTGGCGTTCACAACCATGTTCGCGGCCCTTTTGTCATGGCTGTTCCTGAAGGAGAGGCCACGGCCCCTGACGCTTGCAGCGCTGGCACTTATGATCGTCGGCGTGACGATCATTGTCGGCGATTCCGTTGGAACCGGACATCTCTTCGGCGACCTGATGGCGCTATGCTCGGCTTTCATGATCGCCGCGGCCATCACCATCTCGCGCGCCAGCGGCAAGGATATGGGTTTCACGGCGCTGATCGGAGTGGTCCTGCCGCTGGCCGTCGCCACCCTGATGGTTTCCAAGGTGGGTTTTCACGTCAACGCGCCATGGTGGATCGTCTTCAACGGTGCCGTCATCATGCCGATCTCGTTCTTCTGCCTCGCCAACGGCCCGAAATACATCTCCGGGCCGGAGGTGGCGATGTTCTACCTGCTTGAAACCGTGCTGGCGCCGGTCTGGGTGTGGATGATCTTCGCCGAAACACCGACGCGCAACAGCCTGATCGGCGGCGCGATCCTCATCATGACCTTGATCGGCCATTCGCTCTGGCAGTTGCACGACGGGCGCAAGCGCCGCGCCACGTTCGCCGTCAGTCACCCGGCCTGATTCTTTTTCGCGGCGGCGCGTTCGGCAACAATTTCAATCTGCGGCGGTGCATCTTCCTGCTCCGCCGGTTCGGCGGCAGCGAGTTCATCGGTCAGTTCCACCTCGCGCAGCCATTCGCGCCAGATTGCGACCAGCAGGGCCATCAGCACCGGGCCGATGAACAGGCCGAGAAAACCCATTGTCTTGACGCCGCCGATCAGGCCGAAAAAGGTTGGCAGGAAGGGCAGCTTTATCGGCCCGCCGACCAGCTTCGGGCGCAATGTCTTGTCGACGATGAAGAGTTCGACCGCGCCCCAGACGAACAGCGCCAGCCCCGCCATCGGCGAGCCGCTGGCGGCGAGATAGATCGAGACCAGCGTGAACGACAGCGGCGCGCCGCCGGGGATAAGCGCCATGATGCCGGTCAGCGCGCCGAGCGTCACCGGCGACGGTACGCCGGCCAACCAGTAAGCGATGCCCAGCACCAGTCCTTCGCCGATGGCGATAACGGTCATACCGGTAACCGTCGACGAGATCGTCGCCGGCACCACGCGTGAGATCCGTTCCCATCGGGCCGGCAGGATGCGCTCGCCGAGGCGATCGACCTGCCCGGCGAAATGCTCGCCGTCGCGATAGGCAAAGAACAATGCGATCATCATGAACAGCAGCGTCAGCAAAAGTCCGAAGGCGCTGCCGCCGGCGGCAAGCGCGCCGCGATAGATGCTGCCGATATTGGCGCCGCTGATCAGCTGGATCAGTTCGCCGATACCGCCTGGATGGCCAACGTTGACCGTCCACTGTTCATTGAGCCATTCGCCTACTACAGGCAGCGTGGCGATCCAGTGCGGCGTCGGCGCGCCGTAGCGGTTGGTCTCGATAGCCCAGCCGACCCATTCGCGCACCTCGTTGATGGCGTAGGTGCCGGCAAGCGCGATCGGCACCACCAGGAAGGTCAGGATGAACAGGATCGCAAGCGTAGCGGCAATCGTGCGGTTGCCGCCGACGCCGGCGAGCAGCCGCCGATAGAGCGGCCAACTGGCGAAAGCGATAACCAGGGCGGCAAGGACCGGGAAAAGGAACCCGTGGAAGAAATAGACGCCAGCGGCGACGATCAGCACCAGGAGCCAGCGCGCTGCCGACAGCGGCGGAATGACAGCGGCCCTGAGCGGCGTCGACAGGCCAAACAGGCGCTGCTGCCGCTCCGGCTTCTGGATCCTGACTTCCTTCAAGCGCCCAATTCTCCCTAGCCCATCGCATCGCTTATGCACTGATATAGTGCAGCAATCGTGACGACATTCCAAATGTTCGGGTGGCGCTGCTAATCTCCCCCCTTGAGGGGGAGATGTCGCCGAAGGCGACAGAGGGGTCGGGACGTCCTGACGCGACCTTACCACGAACAAAGCAGGCTGGCGCTTCATGCGCGGGGACCCCCTCTGGCCTGCCGGCCATCTCCCCCTCGAGGGCAGGGCTATCGCATATGAGTGATGGCATTGATGAGATAGTCGTCGTTCCAGGCGCATTTCTTGATGCGATGGCTGATGGGAACTTTGGCAGC